>JBKJUN010000328.1:0-23439 GCA_046590555.1 Bryobacter sp.
ACCGAGCGGCCCACAATCTCATTGATCTGGGCCCGCGTTAAAACTTCCGGTCCGCCGCATGAAAGATCGGCTGGTCCGGCACTCAGGCACTTAACTACCAACTCCGCAACATCCTGCGGATCGATAGGATTCGTGCGTGCCAGACCATTGCCGATCAAAGGCAGAATGCCTTTGCGTGCCATTGGCAGCAGGTCTTCAAAAGCACTGAAGATCCCGGTGGGTCTAACTACGGTCGACGAGATTGGCGTTATTCTCAGAGCCTCAACAAAGCTCTCATGTGCTCTCACGTAAGCCGTGTGTGCATAGCCTTCTTGTACATGGACGCCAAGATAAACAAATCGTTTGGCTCCTGCCCGCAAACTTTCTTCAAGCAGGTTCCGATTCAGAACTGGGTCCACTTGCCCGTAACTCCGTTTGTCTTTCGCACGCATGGAGACACTTGCCCCCGCGCACGAAATCACAACCTCACAGCCTTCGGCTAGTCCAATTACCGCATCGGTTCGGGTGAGATCACGGCCGGTGATTGCGTTCACTACGTGGCCATCGGCGCGTAACAGGGCATGTACACGTCTGCCCACCTGTCCGCTCGCTCCAGCCAGAACTATCCTCATACCCTTACAAGCGCAAAAGGCTGCGCAGATAGATCACGTCGCGTTGAAAAACAGGAATCTCAAGATCAATCTCCCAAGCCCCATCCCCGTTACGCCGCACTGCACGCCCGCGCTTGAAATCCGCAGGCTCCTTGGCCCAGTTCAGTCCCTTGGCATGAAGCAGATCATGCTTCTCCGCCTCAGACTTGCCCAGCAATTCTTGATGCGAATAATGAGCCGAAGCCAGCATGTTCAAGCTGTTGGCAGAGGCATCGAGCTGCCGCCAGATGAAGTACTTCTCGACTTCGCTCGCCTGGGCAATCACCAGCGCACGGCAATCAAAGCTCGCCAGTTTTGGGGAAGGGAAGGCCCGGGCAAAAGCCGCTGTAAACACGCTGGCTGCCACCGACACCACCTTCTGCAAATTCCCTTCAAACCACAACGGACTCTTCTCGGTCTCAAAGTCGGTCAAGAGAAACGAATACTCGTCGCTCTGCCCGTAGGCAAAACGGCAGCCGGTCATCTCGTGGCAAAGTGCGAGAGCCGCCTGATCCAGCGCATCGGCCAGCGGCCGGCAGTATGGTCGCTCCAGCCCCTTGGTGAATTGATGAAAGCTCCGCCCGTCAATCCGCAACACAACATGGGTCTGCCGCGGCAACTGTATGCGCAGTGCGTCTTCGTAAAATTGCTTGATTCGAGATCCGAGTTCGTCTTTCATGCGCTAGCTTGGGTAAGGAATGCGGGTTGTCCTCGATACCAACATACTAATATCTGCCTGCTGGAAGTCCGGCGGGCTGGAGGATCAGGTCATCGAACTCGGCCTTGCCGGCCACTTCACGATGCCAGTCAGCCCAGCGCTTTGGGCCGAGTACATCGAAGTACTCGCCCGGCCCAAGTTCTCAAAACTGAAGCCCCGTATCGATACCCTGCTGGCACGTCTTGAGCTTCAAGTCTTAAGAATCGAATCGCAATCGAAGCTAACGCTTGCCCTCGACCCCGACGACAACATCATCCTCGAATGCGCTCTTGATTCCGGTGCCAACTACATCATCACCGGCAATCTTAAACATTACCCGCTCGACTGGCCAGTGGCGCGCATCGTCAATGCACGCCAGTTCTTCGATCAAACCAACTACTGCAGCTTCGTTGCTTCAGCCGACCCGTAATAGAGACCGTTGAAGAAGAGCTTGAAGGTGCCGTGTGGCTGTGCGCGGAAGATCACTTCAGGCCCGTAGAGGAAGAGCTTGCCCTCACCGACCTTCGCTTCTACCACCGCCACTCCGCCTTCGAGGTAATGCTGACCCCAGGCCCAACCGCTGCGAAGCGGCTTGGCATCCGCAAACCAGGCGACAGGCTTCACGTTCAACAATCCGGCATCCGGCTTCAGCTTGAACACAGGGCTGTCTTCAAAGAAGATATCCACTTTCTTGTCCATCCCATAAGCAAGCGGGTTGGTGTTGTCGATCGCCACTTCCAGCACCGACCCCGGCACATAGAACTTCTCGTTCGGCAGCTTGCGCTCTGTGCCATTTGCAAGACGCTCCACCAACTGGTCCCCCACCGGCAAGCCCAGCATTTGCGCTAGCGCCGTTGAGGTACCAATCGTCAAAACTGTACCACCTGATTCGAGGAAGTTCTTGAGATGGGGGACAGTCTTTTCTTTGGTTACGCGGCCTTGCCTGTCACGCCATTCCTGCGTCAGGTTTGATGCGCCACCCTCCGGGGCACCTGCACCGCCAAAGCGGGCACGCTCAGAGATTCCGCCGGTAACAAACACGAGGACATCAAACTTCGCGCGCAACTCACCCTGATCGAGCGACGGCGGATACACCACCTCGAACGGAAACTGGAACTGCTCAAAAAGCCAACGCGTCCAGCCCGAAGCCATCGAGCCGCCCACGTTATCCCAAAGCCCGATCCGGATCGGCTTCAGCTTCAACGCGTCACCCGTCGGCTTAGTTGCGGCTGTAGTGAAAGTCACCTGAGCATCCTTGGCAATCGTTGCGACGGTCTGTGCAGTCTTGGCCTTTGACGGGACATAAATCGTACCCGCTTCAAGGCCATTGCTGCCCTTGAGCCAGTAAACATCCTCACCCGCTGCCAGTAGCTTGTTGATCGCTTTGAACGAATCGTTCACGCGGTGGCTTAACAGATAACCAGCCGCGCCACTGCCAGTGACCTTCCCACCCGGCAAATCAATAAAGCCGTTCAGCTTCTCAAAGGGCCCGCTGAAGTCATCGAGAATACGATCAAACTGAATACCCATCAGATAGGCCAGTGTCCAGCCAGCGCTATCGTAAGGAGCGATTGGCGGCCCACCCGGAAACCGGAAGTCATTCGGATAATTCTGTGGCTCAAACATGTCAAGCAAGTGCGGACGGAAGGCCTGATTCGCCTTGAACACTATCGAACCCTTGGCATACTTCTTTCCTGCCACCTCAAAGTCGGCTGTCGCGCGATGTACGGTCAATCCCATCCATTGCAGAGTCTGCGTAAATTTCACAGCGGTGTTGAAGTCCACCTGATCGGCTGGCAGGATGTAGCCGCGCGGGTCACGCCATTCGGGCTTGAGTAAGTCCTGGTAATACTTCATTGGCACAACGCCACCAGCGCGGCCTTCCCCGGCCGTAATGCCATCTTTGGCCAGACGTTCGTTCAACCATTCCAGACGCTTCGGTACCATCGTCCAGTTGTCTTTACTGCCGCGTTCAATCGAGTTCTTACCCATCCGGTAAATGTTGAAGAGCAGGTCGTCCTTATGTCGCGAGGCGTAATCGAGAATGGCCCGGTTCGCCGAGATCGAGTATTCAATCGACTGCTGGAAGTGCCACTTCTCTTGCGGTGCAATCGGGAACGGCGTCGTCTTGTTCTGCAACATGCGCGAAGGAACAAACGGGATGTCCATTGGAGTCGGATTTCCGGCAGACTCGGTAAGGATGCCGATCATGTTGTGGAAGTAAGATGTAGTGCGAAGGCCACCGTTGTACCAGACCGAGAAGCTTGCGCCCTCGCGAGTGGTGAACCCACCTTTGCCCTCCACAGCAAAGCGAGAATGCATGGCCGAACCAATCTGATCAACGCCAATCATCATCAGCGGATCAAAGAGATAGCTCGACGGATCGCGAAACGGCGGGCAGAACAAAATCGTTCCAGCCGGGCCCTGCTGGTGGTGGTTGTAGAGAATTTGTGGAATCCACTCAAGGTAAAGCTGACGGTTGATGTTCTGCGTTTCCTTCTGGGTACTCATGAAGAAGTCGCGATTGTTGTCGTGGCCGACGTACTTCTGATAGAGCCGCTCTGCCGTGTAGCGGCGCTTTGTCGGGTCCGCGTTACGCATGTAGTTCGAACTCACCAGCTCCATGCCGTCCGGGTTGGCATGAACCAGCAGAACTATGCAATCCCTCAGCATCCGCAGCGTCTCTTCGTCGTTGCGAGACACCATCTGGTAGGTCATCTCGATCAACTGCGCAGCACCAAGCACTTCAGACGCATGCAGGCCGCCGTCGATCCAGACGACTGCCTTGCCTTCTTTCGCCAGGGAACGTGCCTGTTCGTCGCTGAGGCCCTCAGCGGTCGCCATACGCTTGCCGATTTCCTTGTAGCGCGCAAGATTCTTGATGTTCTCCGGCGAAGAGACGATCGACATGTACTGCGTACGGCCTTCTTCGGTCTTGCCGATATCGACCAGCTTCATGCGGTCTGACTCGACGGCCAGTAGCTTTACATACTTTTCGTATTGGGTATAGGTAGCGAGAAAGTAGTCGTCGCCCACGTTTGACCCGAAGGCATCTTTGGGAGAACTGATCTTGCGTTGGGCTGCGGCGTTAAGGCAAAAAGCGAGAAGGACAATCCAAATCCGGAAATGCTGCATATCAGCAGATTGTCGCAAATTAGAGCGTCAGTTTGCGTGCCCAAATATTCCGGTACCTCACTGGCACATCGTGATCCTGCAAGCTGAGGGGCAACTCAGGCGCATGTGCCTCATAAGTACCAACCACGCGATGGGGCGTCCGGCCGATCAATTCCTTGCGATGCTGTACAACAACACCATTAAAGATCACCGATACAAAAGCGGGCTTTGCCAAATCCTTACCCACAAAACGCGGAGCTTCCCAGATGATGTCGTAGACATTCCATTCTCCGGGCTTGCGAACCGGGTTCACCAGTGGCGGATATTGTCCATAAACAGCCCCGGCCTGTCCGTCGGCATAGGTGAGGTTGTTGTAGCTGTCGAGCACCTGAATTTCGTACATCCCCATAATCATCACCCCTGAATTGGCACGCCACTGCGAGTCACCCGAGATCTCTGCCGGTGGCGACCATTCCAGGTGCAACTGCATATCTCCAAACACCTCATTGGTACGAGCATCGCCCGCGCCCGGCGTCACTTCCATATAGCCGTTCTCGAGCTTCCAATCCATCTTCGGCTTTCCTTTTTTCCCAGCAAAGGTCCAGTGCGAAAGATTCTTGCCGTCCAGCAGCACGATTGCATCCGAAGGTGCCCCGCCAGCTTCGCTCGCAGGCGTAACGACGGTTGGCTTCGGTCGATCAATGTCATGAACCTTCCACCGCTGGAAGGGGATGATCGGGGTGTCGCTATAGCCTGTGGCCTGATTAAAGCGGCTTGGCTTCTTCTCTTGGGCAAATGCGGCTGTACCAGCCAATATGGAACTCAAAACTGCGCGGCGTTTCATGATGTAAAGAGGCTATCAAAGAATCTCTACTTCAAGTAGGTTTCGGCCCAGCTCAAATGCTGCTCCATAATATTTTGCGTGAACTTTGGCTCGTTCGGGCCATGCTGCGTGCGCGGATAGACGACCATCTTTACCGGCACACTGCGCCGCTTGAGTGCGCTGTGAAATTCATAGCCTTGTGTCGGCGGTACGCGCGGATCATTCTCACCATGCAGGATCAGCGTCGGCGTCTTCACATTCTGTATGTAGTTCATCGGCGAACTCCGCTTATAAACTTCCGGCAATTCCCACGGCGGCCCACCGAAATAATCCTCATAAACAGCTGGGATGTCTTGTGTCCCATACATCGAAACGTGATTTGTGATCCCGGCTCCGATCACCGCACACTTATAGCGGCTTGTTTGCGTCACCGTCCAGGCTGTCATGTACCCGCCATAACTCCAACCCATCACACACATCTTTTCGGCATCTGCAATGCCCATCGAGATCACCTGATCGACACCCAGTTGGATGTCCTGAAAATCAAGCCCGCCCCAATCCTGATCCACCTTGTTTCGGAACGCGGCCCCATAAGCTGTAGACCCACGCGGGTTCGGCCTTAATACGGCAAAGCCTTTCGACGCAAAAGTTGCAATCGGGTACAACCCGCCTGCACCAACAAAGCTCTCGGCAAACACGCCCGATGGCCCGCCATGAATATTCAGAATCAAAGGCACTTTGCTTCCGGCCTTGTAGCCCACCGGATATGTCAGAATCCCCTCGATTGCCAAACCATCCTTACCCTTCCAGGTGATCACTTCAGACTTTGCCACGTCCGGCAACTCAAGCCCTGCGTTAGCAGAACTCACCTGCACCGGCGCACCACCCAGGGCCATCACATAAGCCTCCACCGGCTTGTCCATGCTCTGCGCCGGGAAACCATAATGAGTCCCCGCAGCATTCATCTTCACTCCTGTAAATAAGCCCACCTTCGGCAGATACAAGCTCGCGAGCGGTCCATCGACAGCCATGCGATATAGCGCCGACCGCGTCCCTTTCGGCTCAAACACCACCAGCGACTTCGAATCCGGTGCCCACCCTGCCACCTGCGGATTGTCGTTTGGCGTTGGCGGCAACTCGCGAATCGCTCCACTGGCGCGCGTATAAAGCGCAATGCGTTCGGCATCGTGGCTCGACTTCTTCATCCGCCGCTGCAAAGCAATGTAGCGGCCGTCGGGCGAATACATCGGCTCAGACTCAAAAGCACTAGTCGCCGCAATCTGCTTGGTTGCACCTGTAGCCACGTCCACTTCCAGCACATCCGCCGAATACGATTCATTCGGCTCACTCGTCGTGCGGCGTTCAACCGCAATCGTCTTGCCGTCCGGTGCCCAGTCAAAGGTCATGACATGAAAGTCACCCTTCAGCAGGCTCTTGGCAATGGCCCCAGGTTCATTCAGGTTCAGCGTCCAAAGCCCCTGACGCGGAGGTTTTTCCCCAAGAACACGAAAATCAAGTTTCTCTTTGCGACGCTTCTCGATTTCCTTGTCTTCTTCTGTCGCTGCAAAAGCAACAAAGCGGCCATTGGGTGAGATACGATACTGCCCCAGCACGCCCTTCCAGTCCGTCAACTTCTCGGCTTCCCCGCCTTCAACGGGCAATCGGTAGTAGTTTCGTTTCCCCGACCGATCCGAAGCAAAGTAGATCGACTTCCCGTCCTCAGCCCAGGCCGGCGCGTTCACACCCTTTTCGCCCTGCGTCAGTTGCCGACGCCCACTGCCATCCACCCGGGCAAAGAAAAGATGCGTCAGCATCTCACTCTTTTCGGCTTCGATAACGGCTCTGGTTTCAAGCCAGACAACACTCTTGCCATCAGGAGAGGGAATCACATCGGAGATGGTCTTCAGCTTCATCGACAAGGCCGGAGACCACTCCGCTGCCCAAAGCCCGGCACTGCATAAAACTAGCAAGATCATTCGCATAGAGCGAGTGTAATCTATGCTGGTGCCATTTCGCTCCATACGTGCAACTGGTCTCGTCCGCCTCGCTTGGCCGTGTACAGCGCCTCATCCGCCTTCGTAAAAAGTAACTGGGAATCCATCATTTCCTGCCATTCACAAACCCCGCACGAAAACGTGATCTTGTGAACGCTCTGATCCGGTGCGATGAACAATTCGCGGCGAGCCAGATCACAAAGCCGCGAGAGCATCGCTGAAGCTTCGTTCTCACCGCCCTGAACCGATATTACAAACTCATCGCCACCCCAACGCCCGACCCAGTCCGTACGCCGCACATTGGTCCTCAACAGTTCCCCAACCTGCCGCAACACCTTATCTCCAAAGTCGTGACCGTAGGTGTCGTTCAGCATCTTGAATTTATCAATATCGAGAATCGCAAAGCTCAACGAGTTCTGCCGGATCCGGGTCAGCTCAACGGAATCCTTCAGTCGATTCTCCGCGCTGCGCCGATTATAGATTCCCGTCAAATGATCGATGGCACCATTTTGATTCGCACTCTCCACCAGATCCTGCATCGACCGCGCAAGGTAATTCACGTTCGACATCAAACTGCCCACCTCATCCCGATAGTGGACCGGTAAATCCGGCAATACTCGCTCATTCAGAAAGTGATTCAGTTGCCGCGACGTGTGGAGAATCGGACGCAGAATCGTCGACAGCGTCCAATAGGCAAATACCGCTGCCGCCGATGCTGCCAAACCGCTGATCAAGATCGCCTGCTCTACTTCAGGTCCCCTCAATGACGAGAAACCAATGAAATAAATCTCCATTACCGACACCGGCAACAGCACGCTTACCACTACTGCGAACATCACTTTGCTTTTAAAAGATGTCACAAACGGCAGGCGGTTCAATAAATCGTAGAACTTCAATGCTTTCGACATGAACCTTTTTTGCGCCTCTGATGAATCCATCGGTCCTTTTGAAGCCGTCTTTATGACAGCAGTGCCTTTTCTTAAGGATCTACGCGAGCCGCCTTAGATCTGGGGCATCAGGAGATAGAATGAGGATCGTGAAGCTGACTCTGCTGGCCATCTGTGCTCTCGCCCTGGGACTTTCTGCCCAAGAGGCTTACAAGGGGCCTGTCCCCGACAAGGCTGATTTGCCTTTTATTCGCCACGCCAACAAATTGATCCCCACCGATCCGGGCGAAGCCAAGGACGATTCTGCCAAAGGCGACACCATCTACACTGTTCCCGGTGCTGCTGCCACCGCTAAGACTCCGCTCACCGAGCCCACTTTCATCGTTAAGGTCGACAAGCTCAACGTCCAACAGATGGCGCTCTACAAAATGGAAGCAAAAGGTGGTCAGCGCGTCTTGAACCTCCCGCAGAAGCCCAAAAAGAATGGCCCGCGCGCCGTAAGACTTTCTCTCGAGCCCCTCTCCTCCGGCCTCTACAAACTGGAAGTCCAGGAAGCACTAGAAAATGGTGAGTATTGTTTGTCCCCCGGCGGATCCAATGCTGTTTTTTGTTTCGCGGTCTACTAAACAGGCTTGCTAGACTGGTGAGTTCTATGTTTCAAGGCCTCGAACACACCGCAATTGCTTCACCCAACCCTAAGAGACTCGCCGATTGGTACGTAGCTCATCTTGAGTTCCACATCAATTTTGAATACTCCGGCAACTATTTCGTCAAGGCACAGAACGGCTCCATGCTCGAAATTATCCCGAGCGATGGTGCGCCCGGCCCCAATGAAATGAAGACTCCAGGCATCCGCCACCTCGCTATCGCCACTGACGATTTCGATGCGGCATACGCCCTCCTTCAAGCCAAAGGCGTTACCTTCAAGGCTGAGCCTTTTAGCAATCAGGGCAACCGCCTCGTCTTCTTTGAAGATGCCGATGGCAACCTCTGCCACCTGATCCATCGCGAAAAACCGCTCCCCTAAGAAATACCCAGCATTGAAACGTCAGCTTTTTAAGGCATTCGAGTACCCCGAATTCCGGCTCATGTGGCTGGGCGCATGTACTTCATCCATCGGCACCTGGATGCAGAATCTGGCTCAAAGCTGGCTGGTCTACGAACTCACCAAGTCAGCCTGGTATCTCGGCCTGGACGCCTTTCTTGGTCAGATCCCGATTCTTCTCTTCAGCATGTTGGGCGGCGTCGTGGCCGATCGAAAGGACAGGCGCAAGATACTGGTCGTCTCACAACTGGTTCAAATGACTTGCGCCATCACCCTCGCCAGCCTGGCGTTTTTCGGCGTGGTCCAGGTTTGGCACGTCCTCACACTGTCATTCATTGTCGGTACCGCCCAGGCCTTTGGTGGTCCCGCCTACCAGGCAATGATCCCGTCGCTCGTCAAGAAAGAAGACCTCCAAAACGCAATCGCGATGAACTCCATTCAGTTCAACGTCGCCCGCGTGATTGGCCCAACCATCGGTGGCGTCACCCTTGCGAAGTTTGGTGCTGTCTGGTGCTTCGGCCTCAACGCCTTCAGCTTCCTCGCCGTCATATTCACCTTGCTTCGAGTTGCCCCAAGACCCCCCGCCATGACAGGCAAAGAGCCCGTGCTCGAAAGTATGAAAGTCGGCCTGCGCTTCATCCGTGACAACTCTGTCATGGGCGGTCTCATTGTTCTCGCCTTCCTCATGACTTTGTTGGGAGTCTCCTTCATGACCTTCCTGCCTGTCTTCGCCGAACGTGTCTTTCACCTCGGCAAAGAAGCCTACTCAGAGATGCTCGTAGTCTCTGGCATTGGCAGCGTGCTAGGCGGCGTTTTTGTAGCAGCCACCAGCCACATCCAGCGTAAAGGCCTGCTTGCGCTGGCATCACTGGTCGCCCTCGGCACCTGCATCTTTGGCTTCGCAATTTCAACAAACTTCTACATCGCCTGCATCATGCTCTTCCTCGGCGGCGCTTCTTTGATTGCCTGCTTCGGCCTGGTCAGCTCACTCGTTCAAACGCAAACCGAAGACTCCATGCGCGGCCGTGTCATGAGCATCTACAACGTCGCCTTCCGCGGCGGAATGCCCATCGGCGCATTCGCCTCAGGCACCCTGATTGAAACCTTTGGCGCACCACAAGTGCTCGCCGCTAACGGTATCCTCCTCGTCGTCCTGAGCGCCATCTTCTGGAGCACCCAGCCTCGCATCCGCCATCTCTAACAGGCTAGCCCTCGATTCGATAGAATCAGGCTTCCATGTTCCGATCCGCATTCCTTCTTACCCTAAGCCTTTCTGCCCAAATTCTGCCCACTGCTTACAAGCAATATTGTGCAGCCTGCCACGGGGATTCCGCTACCGGCACAGACCGTGGCCCCAACCTGATCGACACTCGTAGTCTCCGCTCCAGCAGTGAAGCTAAAATCCGTACGATCATCCAGAAAGGCACTAGCGGCGGCATGCCTGGCTTCGCCAATCTAAAGGCCGAAGATCTCGACCTCCTCTCCAAAATCATTCGCTCCTGGAACGCATCCGCCTTCGACGCTCATCCCTCAGGCGACCTCGCTACAGGCAAACTCGCCTTCGACCAGAAATGCCTCGGCTGCCACATGGTTCAGGGGCAAGGCGCTTCAAACGGCCCAGACCTCTCGAACGTCGGCCGCGAGCTCACCATCCGCGAAATCGAAGCACAACTCAACGACCCAAATTCCCGCCGCGGCAAACGCAATTCCGCCTCCTGCCCCTCCTGGGCCTTCTGCCCGGACAACCCCTGGGCTGTCGTCAAAGTCGTGCTGAGCGACGGTAAATCACTAAGAGGCTTCGCCCGTTCCAGAGGCCGCCACGATCTCCAACTCCAGACCTTCGACGGCAAACTGCATCTGATCAACAACCCGGCCTTGATCGAAGAAGAGACCAAGTCTTTCATGCCTGCCTTTAAGGCAGACCCCAACCTGATCGCCTACCTTGCAACTCTCGGCGGCATCACCAACGGTAAGATCCCCGCGCCCAAAGTACCCACCTCGGCAAAAGAGATCCAACAGATCCAGCAACCAAACAGCGGCGAATGGCCCGGCTATCACGGCGCACCCTCAGCCAATCGCCACAGCCCTCTTACTGAGATCAACACGACCAACGCCTCCAAACTCAAACTCGCCTGGTCGTACTCGTTCCCTCACCTCGGCCTTCAAACCACCCCCCTTGTAGCGGATGGCATCATGTACGTCACCGCCCCCAACCAGGTTTGTGCTCTCGCCAGCGATACTGGCCGCGAAATCTGGTGCTACAACCGCAACCGGGCCGATGCCACTAAAGTCTCTGGCGACGCGGCCAAAGGCGCGCAGCGTGGAGCTGCTCTGCTTGGCAGTAAGATCTTCTTCTCAACCGACGACGCCCATCTGATCGCCCTCAATCGTCTGACAGGGGCACTCATGTGGCAAGTCTTCATGCCCGAGGCCCTGCCCGGCGCATACGGTGCCACCGCCGCGCCCCTGGTCGTCGGTGATCTCGTCGTTGCAGGCGTTGGCGGCGGCGACGCTCCTCTACGCGGCTTCCTCGCCGCCTATAAAGCTGACACCGGCGAAGAAGCCTGGCGCTTCTGGACCATACCCAAACGCGGCGAGCCCAAGTCTGAAACCTGGGTCGGCAATGCCCTTGAAGTCGGCGGCGGCGCAACCTGGCTAACAGGCTCCTACGATCCATCCCTCGACACCCTCTACTGGCCTGTCGGCAACCCCTACCCCGACACCGACGGCACCGAGCGCAAAGGCGATAACCTCTACACAGATTCTGTAGTCGCCCTCAATCCCAAGACTGGCCAAATCAAATGGCACTTCCAGTTCACTCCCCACGACCTCTGGGATTGGGACGCCACAGAGCCGCTTGTGCTCGTCGATGAAGTCTTTCAGGGCAAGCCTCGCAAGCTCCTCCTCCAGGCCAACCGCAACGGCTTCTTCTATGTCCTCGATCGCACAAACGGCGAATTCCTCCTCGGTACTCCCTTTGTCAAACGTCTCACCTGGGCCACTGGCCTCGATCCCAAAGGCCGCCCCATCGTCAACGAAAAAGCCAAACCCACCATGGGCGGCACTGTCACTTGTCCTGCCGTAAGAGGTGCCACCAACTGGTATTCCACCGCCTACAATCCCCAGTCAAAACTCTTCTACGTAATGGCTGTCGAAGACTGCAACCTCTACCGTCAGGCGGGCTCCTGGTTCGTCCCCTACAACGACCCAGCCAATCCCCCTCAAAAGATCCTCCGCGCCCTCGACATCCAGACAGGCAAGATCGTCTGGGAGCAAGTCCAGATCGGCGCACCTGAATCCAACTACACTGGCGTGCTCTCAACTGCTGGCGGGCTCATCTTCTACGGGGAAAGTGGTGGCACCTTCGCCGCAGCCGATGCCAAATCCGGCAAGACTCTCTGGCACTTCAACACCAACGCCGTCTGGAAGGCTTCTCCGATGACCTTCACCGTCCACGGCAAGCAACACATCGCCATCGCCGCCGGCGGCAATATCCTCGCCTTCACCCTCAACGACTAGCGATGTTCCGCAACACCTGCTCCACCCAGGCCACACCCCGGTGCCGGGCCAGCAGCGCATACAGCCAGGAATGCCCACGCCTCATCACCGTGGCCAGCTTGGCCACACCGTAATCCGGAAACTTTGCGTGTACGGCCGCAGCCACATTCAATCGCGCCATCTCCAGGTTATGATCCACATCGCACCACAAAGGATCTTCACCATCACCCTGATAAGGCATCGCCGATTTAATCTCAACCCGTGCCTCGACAAATGCGCCAATCTCGATCACCATCGCCCGCGCAAATCCATCCTGCACTACACCCAATGCTTCCTTGGCTGCCACCATCGCCCGCTCCGCCCAAATACTGCGCCCTGCTCGCTTCTCACATAAAGCCAGCAAAGCCCAGGCCCGTGCTCTATAACCGCGATTCGCCAGCTTGTGCGCCACCAGTCCCTCAAGCACGCCGCGTGCTGCCTCCTCGCGGCCAGTCTCAATCCACATCTCTGCCTGCAACACCCGCAACTCCGCCATCTCCTCTCCCTCAAGTCGCTTCTCAAGCCTTTTCATCTCCGCCTCGCATCGCGAATAGTCTCTCGCCCTGAGCAGGCATTCCATCAGCCCCAATACCGCACTGCCCGAAAGCGGACCCGCATCCACATACGCATCGCGAAGGCAAGAGTCGATACGCTTTCTCAAGCCCTTCAACTCCACCCGCATCACAGTTCCTGCCTCAATTTGCCGTACCCTTACTTCGGCCAACAAACCAAAAGCGCCAGCGACAAAACCATTCCTGCGGTTCCGCAGCGCAAACCACTCCTGCAACTCCTGCAGCCGCAGCCCTTCCTCGCGCAGCCGCTCCGCAGATTCTGCCAACATCACCGTCGCACTGCGCGAATACACTTCCAGGCTCTTTCGCCAAGTTTCCTGCCCCAGATTCGACAAAATCTGCGAGGCCCCGATCAGCCATCCCCGTGCCTCCACGTAGCGCCCCCGCGCCAGGGCAATCCCGCCTTGCCCAAATCCCAGAATCCGGGAAGTCATCACGCGACTATAGATCAGTTCACGCCTCAATCGGTCTGCATCGACGCCCTCATACTTCTTGCGCTTGTCCTCGTACCGCAATCGCGTCTGGTCGAGCGCCACATCAAAGTCCTTCGCCGCCTCGTTCAGATCCCCGGCATTGCGATGCCAAAGCCCCTCGTAGTAACGCAACAGCGCCACAGTCCCATGGCACGGAAACTCAGGCCTGGCCAGCTTTTCCGCAACAATGCGCCGCATGGCCACGATCACGATGCCAGCTTCGCTAACCCGGTTGGCCCGCAGATGCGTCAGCGCAAAGGCGAGACAGCACCAAACCCTTTGCCGCATCAGCCGGGGCTCCGAAGCTTCCATTCCGCCGTCCATCAACTCCTCAACTGTCAGACGAAGCAATCCAGCCGCTTCCTGCGATCGTCCATGTGCATCGAGATACTCAGCCATCAACGCCAGAGCTTTTAGCCTCGTCCTGTCCGCGAGATCCGCACGGTGCCGCCGATGCCCTTCAAGTAGGCCCATCAACTCTCCGGCAATCAGATCCAGTTCATTTCCAAAGGCATAGGCCCGCAACCTGGCCTGAAACGGCCCAACCAGCGCAGCAACCCGTTCATCCGATTTCATGGAATTATCATTCCACAAAAAGGGACAGTCTGTCCGCTTCGAACAAAATCAACTTTAATGAAGGCAGAAACAGACTATGCAAAACCAAACACTCTACGAAAAACTCGAGCGCTTCGAGTTTCCTGGCAACTTCCACAAGCGCCTCTGCCGGGAGAACTCCTGGTGGCCCGCCCAGGGCAGGGCAGTCATCGACGAATACCGCCGCTTCCTCTACCTCGCGATGGTTTCCCCGCAACCGGTCACGCCCTCCGAGGCAGTCGATCAAGCCTGGCACCTCCACCTCATCCACACCCGCTCCTACTGGGAAGACCTCTGTCAGAACACTCTCCCTCAGCCTCTGCACCACGGCCCCACCGCAGGAGGCAAGCAGGAAGACGAGAAGTTCGAGAGCTGGTACGAGCGCACCAAGACTTTTTACGAAGCAGAACTGAGGCAACCACCCCCACCCTCAATTTGGCCAGCCACTGAACTCCGCTCTAACCCCAACCAACGGCTGCGCTGGCTCGACACCACCCGGCACTGGATCATCCCCAAGCCCAACTGGCAAGCCGCACTACCCTCGGTGCTCCCCTTCATCCTCCTCGCAAGCGCCGCCCCGGTAATCCTGATGATGGTCTTCCTGACAGCCTTCTTCCTGATCTTCGGCCTGATCCGCGCCGCTACCAAATCGCAAGCAAGCAAGAAAAAGGGAGCAGTTGGCGACGCTAGCTCAGGGGGATGCGGAACAGACTGCTCCATCGACTCCGGTGACTGTGGAGGCTCAGACTCAGGCTGCGGAGGTGGAGGCTGCGGTGGAGGCGGAGGTTGCGGTGGTGGTGACTAGCCAGGCACAAAAGAGAAAGGCGGGCTTCTCAAAAGCTGAGAAGCCCGCCTCTTCCTGTCTAAATAGCGTATGGCTTAAAAGTAATACTTCAAGCCAAACTGCATATTTCGAGGGCCAACACCGCTACGCAGTCCAGTGATCTGTCCGAAGTTGACAGCCCCGAAAGCGGTGGCAGGGTCACCAAACATGGGTGTGTTGGTGAAGTTGGTCGCTTCCATGCGGAGTTCGAGCCGATGACCTTCGCGTACGATAATGCTCTTCAAGAGAGCGGCATCGAGCGTCGATATGCCAGGGCCGCGATAGTTGAGGGTACGCGGTGCGGATCCCGGCACATCTACCGCAGGCTGCGAGAAGGCTGCAGTGTTGAAGTAGGAGTTGATGCGGTTTTGAACCGAACCGGTAGTGCTGGGGTCGCCGATAAGGTTCGGGCGCTGTGTGCCGTCCCAGATGTTGCCACCGTTTTGGGTGACATGCAGAGGCATACCGCTCTGGAAGAGCGCCATGCCGCTGATGTCCCAATTCCCTGCGATCCAGTTGAGGACGCGCGGCATGTTGGCGGCAAATTTGCGTCTCTTGCCGAAGGGCAATTCGTAAGCACCGGTGAATACAGCTCGGCTTGCGATGTCGTGAGCAGACAGGGCGCGTTCGCCACGCAAATCCCAAATATTCTGGATGTTGGTAGAGCCACCCAGCCAGGAGACGTTGCCAGATGTGTGGGAGACGTTGTCGATCATCTTCGACCAGGTGTAGTGGCCAAGGAATGTGAGACCTGAGCTATAACGCTTTTCCCACTTGAGCTGGAGTGCGTGATAGCTGGAATCGCCTCGGGCGGGCTCGGCGGTACCAGCACTCGTGCCGGCGAAGTGCGGCATCGGGCGGAGCAGCCGGTTCAACTGGACCGTGGGCTGCGAGTAGACCGAGCGGCTGTCGTTGATCTGGCCGAAGAACGGATTGGTGACGAGGCCATTCAACGCGGTGCGGCCCCGGCTCCAGTCATTGGGATGGAGTGGGGAGAGCGTGGTGATGGGCATGAAAAGGTGAGTACCACGGCTGCCGGTATAGTTCACCTCAAGCACGGAGCGCATTGGTAATTCACGCTGGATAGAAAGGTTCCAGGAGTGGTATTCGGGGTTGCGGTTATTGTCGCGAACAATGGTCCCTGTACCGAAGCCGAGGAAGGTGTTGTCACCCTGGCTGCGGCCTGGAGGCAGCAGCACGCCGTTCGGGAACGGATTGTTCAGACTGGAACTGAGGGTGGCGTTGGAGTCAAGCGTCCAGATGGCCGGCGAGTCGATGGTGAAGCCGGTGCCAGGGCGGCCGAAGACGGTGGCACGGCTGAGAGTGTAGAACAGGCCGTAACCAGCGCGGATGGCGGTCTTGGTGTTGGCCGCGTATGCTAGGCCGACGCGGGGCTGCCAGTTGTTCATGTCTGCATTGAAGGGCGAGCGGTTGTTTTTGTCAACAAACTTAATCACGCCGCGAGTGTCATAGCCAGGAGCCTTGACTGAGGACTGCGCATTGAGATCCCAATAGCTGTATCGATTCTGAACTTCCCAGCGGGGGACGTCAAAGTCGTAGCGCACGCCGAGGTTGACCGTGAGCTTGCGCGACACCTTCCAATCGTCCTGTAGGTAGAAGCCCCAATAGGCGGAGCGGGAGAAAGCCTTGGGCTCAATGTGGTAGTTGCTGCCTGTGGTCCAGCCAAGAAGCATGGTAGCGAGACCGTTGCCTTGGTTACCGGGGCAGGTGAACCGGTCAACACAGGTAACGCCGCGACCAAAAGAGTAACCCCCAGACGGGAAGCCGGGCTGCAGATAATCGAGCTGGTTGAAGCGGCGTTCACCGCCGGCCTTGATGTTGTGGCCGCCAATTACCTTGGCCATCGAGCCAGCCCAGTGGTGGACGCCCTCTTCGCGGTCCATGATCCAGTAACCTTCAGTACCCCATTCCTGGAAGCCTTCGGGACGGAAGCGCGGGAAAACGAGGTTGGTCGCATTGGACTTGATGTTGGAAGCAAAGCCCAGGCTGCTCGGGTCGAAGCTGTCGAAGAATGGGTTGCGGTAGAAGTCGGAGTACGTCCAGCCGTATCGGAAGGTAAAGAGGGTCGTGGCGTTGGCGACGTGCGTGAAGTCACCGACGACGGACTGGGTGTTGGTTCCATTCACACCGCCAGTGTAGTAAGCAGGATTGTTGTCGCCGAAGAGGTTCGGGTTCTGGCCGGTGCCGCGGCTGTTGCTCCAGCGTCCGCTGAAGCGGTTGGTGGCATTAAAATTGTGGTCCATCTTGATCGTGGACTGGTGTCCGGTGCTGGCGTTGACGCCTTGGCCGAACCAGTTAGCGGTGTTAGTAAAGGCAGCACCGGCCTGGTTGGATTTGGGCAGGAAGGAGAGCGCCTTCAGTGCAACAGGATCCATGGTGGAAGCAGGGATGATGTTCCCGGGGATAGGCTGACGAGTGATGGCTCCGTTGGCGGCTGTGCTGGTTGAGAAAGGGTTATACAACTGCATCAACTGGCCGGCGGCATTGAAAGTCTGCGAGAAATCTCCAGCGCGCTGCAAATTTGTGGGAACAGTGGTAACAGCCGAGGTAGGGCTTTCCTGCCTGGTGTATTCGTAGGCACCGAAGAAGAAGGTCTTGTTCTTGATGACTGGGCCCCCGAGAACACCGCCGTATTGGTCGCGGTGGAAGGCAGGCAGTGCACGCCCGGCTCGATTGGAAAACCAATCGTTGGAATTGAGCGCGGCATCACGGAGGAAATAGTAGCCGGTACCGTGGAAGGCATTGGTTCCCGATTTGGTGACCATGTTCACGACCGCCCCGCCAGTTTGGCCGAACTCGGCGGAGAAGAAGTTGGTCTGCATCTTGAATTCCTGCACGACGTCGATCGAAGGCGAGAACTTCAGATCGGAGATGCCCGAGTTCTGTTCGACGGTGGTGACGGTGACACCGTCGAGGAGCACGTCGGAGGTGGAATTGCGGGATCCGTTGGCGACGAAATTCGTATTGTTGTCGCCGCGGCGACCGCCCGAGCCGACGACGCCCGGAGTGAGATAAGACAAGCTCATGGAGTTGCGTGCCAGGTTAGGAAGCTTGAGGATGGTGTCGTTGTCGATGACCTGGCCGAGGTTGGAGATAGTGGTGTTGACCAACGATGCAGCCCCGGTCACTTCTACGGTAGTGTTAACGTCGCCAACCTGAAGCTTGGCGTCGATTGTGATTTGTTGTTGGACGGCAACCGTGAATTTTCCGCTCGAAAACTTCTTGAAACCCGCGGCTTCTACAACCAGAAGATAATTCCCTGGAGTGAGCGCTGACACCACATATCTTCCGAGCGAGTCGGCTTCAGCCCGGAAGAGCGTGCCTCTCTCCTGTGAGGTCACGATTACCTTCGCGGCTGCTACGGATGCGCCCGAATCGTCGGTGACGGTTCCGCGAATGCTGGCGGTAAATGACTGTGCAAATGTACATGCTGCTAGCAGCGCCGTTATTCCGGCGAGCCGTAAGGGACTACTGAAACTCAATGATATTCTCCTCTAAACGTTCAATTCATTTCAAACGCTAGAGGAAATTCTATTACAAAACTTTTAACGAAGCACGGTAATCGTCAGCGGGGTGCTCTGCTGCGCATTGAGCAGCGAGCGCACCTGAACCACATTGAGTCCTGGACGAACGTCTGCCGGGATTTGCGCCACAATCTGCGTTGGCGATGACGAGATGATCGGCAGGGGGATGTCGTTGAAAGTAACACAGCTTCCACCCAAAACCGTCGGAAGCGGTACCGAGTCGGCAGCGGTAGCACTCGCAAGTCCAGTCCCATTAATCGTGATAAACGAGCCCACGCGGATGTTGGTGCTTCCATCGTTCGCATTCACAACACCACGCACCCCGGCAGGAATCGTTGGAGCCGTCGCAGTGCTGGTCGGAGTCGTCGGGATTAACGTCAAGCCCGACACGGTAAGCATGTAAACGTTCCCCTTGGAATCGACAGCCATCTGCCGCGCTGGAACATTGATTTGTTGTGTGCTCCCGCTGACAAAGAAAACTGGGTTCTCAGGAAGAATCCCCGCCACACTCTCCGATTGAGTCTTGATATCAACCAGCTCAATCGTAGTTCGCTCTTCATCTCGTGTCACCGCTGTAGCTGCAGTTCTCACGGGAGTTGTAGACCTCAAAAAGCGGTTGGAATCGAGTGGCCAAACCGAGTATACATTTCTGTTACCGGCGCTAACGCTGATTTGCGTTACCTGTCCGTTTTGGCCAGGTACAAACTGCACAGCCCCCGGACGCTCCACCCCGCCAATCGGTGTCAACGACGACCCAAGTATCAATCCACCAGCAAGAAAGTACTCACCACGAGGCCCTGCACCTATTGGCGCAACGTAGCTTGCATACGGTTGCTGAAATACCGTACGGCTTGCTGTATAGGCATCAATAATCGCATCAAAGAGATAGCCGTTCGCAGTGGTTGTGCCAGCCACACTGGCCAGCAACATCGCATATTCTCCGCCCGGGGAAGCAGCCATGAACCGGTTCCCACCCACCGTTCCAGCCGCATTGAACACTCCGCCTCCAGGGCGAACCACTGCCTGATTGCCAAGCGTTCTCCATACATTTCCGTTCGTCGTCGTAAACTGCAATCCAGCCAGCGTCATCGCCATCGAGTCGACGGTCAGCGCATTTTGCGCAGCGTTGCGGGGAGTAGGAGGAAATTCCACATTCCCTGTAACACTCAGCGAAGCAAGGTCGATCGTCTGAATGGACTCGCCACCCGTATTAGACACATATAACGTGTCACGATCCAGTGAAAGCTCCATATTTTGAGGAAATTGCCCCACTTCTACCGGATCGAGATAACGCTGTTTATCAGTGTCAAAGATTTCGACGCGGTTTAATGCCGAGTTGGAAATGTAAATTCGATTCCGCTTCTCATCGAGCAAAATATCACGCAGCCCTCGGCCCGGATTGACTCCGTTGGCCAGGGTTGGAATCGGGAAGATCAGCCCCCTCTGATCGTTCAATCTGTAATTCATGAACACGCGGATCGTATTAGGAATGTTGATAGCCTCAAGCGAATTCAGGTTCACAACAACAGCACCACCATTATTGCCGTTATACACGTTGGTACCTGGTCTTCGGTTCACATTAACGCGACCCGGATCCATGGTGAATGTGATCGCCGAAGGTGCAAGCCCACTGGCAACTTGTGCCACCAGCGCAGCAGTCAGTGCGGGCACGCTGTAAGTCAATTTGCCCTTACCTAAATTCGAAACTTTCAAGGTTGCCTTCGCAATGCCTTTATTGCAGGGGTCGTTTGCCAAAAACACTTGAGTCGATTCCGGATCCAAGATCGGATATTCGAAAAGATTACCTATCGGAAGCGTCACAAAGCCAGATTCAGATAAGGCGAAAATTTGGCTCCCATCTGCTGTGATCACCATCTTACCGAGTACAGATTCCGGCATCCTGATTCCCAAGCGAACCCCGAGATTTGTTGGGTTTCCGATGAAAAGAATATTTGCCGTCGGCCGGGCTGTAGTGATGGTCGCCGTGTAGTTGAAGGCCGAGTAAAGCGTTTTACCATCAGGCGAAAAAGCGCTGCCACCAAAATTTACACCATTTGGAAAACCGACATTTCCAATCAACGCAAAGGGAAGATTCGCGGTATTCATTACACCGCGTACATTCATCGTCCCAAAGTCGTACTGCGAAGAGCCGGCCATTACCCTTGCACTATCGGGCGACATCGCCAGAACTGTCGATTGCCCGGTCACGGTGCGGTTGCGCAAGATTGTTCCGCTAGCCACTTCATAAACAAACATCGTGGTCTGTGCCGTGTTGAAATTTTGGTTGATCGCCACCATTCCCACAATGAAGTTCCCGTCCGGAGTGGTTAGCAGCTTGCCAGGAAAAGGCGTCACCGGCCTGCCAAAGAAAATATTCTGATTAATGTTTCCTGTAGAAATTGTTGCTGGCGATGGAACTACCGACAGTTGCAAAGATGCATCTTGTCGAGGGTCGTAAAGCAGAAGCGTTTGCGAAGCGTTGTTGGTGCCCGTACCTTGCGTCGTAATCAAAACACGCCCGTCAGCCCCAACGGCAATCCCCTCCGGTCTCACCGGCAGGCTCAACGTGTTCAACACCTGGTTGTCACCCAGCCGGATGATGCTTACACTAGTCGAGGTCGCATTCGTTACATAAAGCGTTGCCCCATCCCGCGACATCGCCGCACTCACCGGGAAGGTGCCCACCGAAATCGGGTTCCCCAACTTCTTGTTCACATAATCGTAAACATCCACCCGGTTGGCATTCGATCTCACCAGATAAAGCAATCCACGAAACTCGTCCAGCACCACGTCACTGGGCGTTTCACCCAATGCAGTCACCGTTCCAAAGATCCCTGTTTGGGCCTGGCCCGCTCCAGGAAACGACACAAAAAGCGCCGCTGCCAGAAAAGAAAAAAAGAGAGATTTGTTAATGTTTGCCAAGACGAATTGCATCCGCATCTGAACCTAATGTACTCTAACGCTTCATGGTCAAAGAAGTTTCTACCGGTCTGCGAAACATTTTCAACTAGCAGGGGTTCAACGGATTCAGCAGAAAAACGCTTGCGCGTCACCAACCGCCGTTCTGGCCAATCGCTAACCACGCACGCCGGAATCGCCAATACCAGTGAATTGCGTAGACGTGGCCTCCTCAAACACTCTTCTCTAGAAGAGGGTGACGGCCTCTGGATTGCCCCTTGCGAGGCCGTCCACTGCTTTGGAATGAAGTTTGCGATCGACGTTTTGTACTTGAACAAGCAGAAAAAAATCTTGAAAATCCGTCCCAACATGGGCAAGAACCGAATCAGTTTCTGCCTAAGCGCTCACAGCGTGCTCGAACTGCCAGCAGGCACCGTCGGGCGCACAGGAACAATCGTCGGTGATGAGTTGGAGTTCGAAAAGGTATGATTCGTTTCCTCCTCCCATCTCTTTTGCTGTTTACCTTCTCCTGCTCCCGGCAAAATCAATCCGTTTCGCGCATCTCCCCGGTCTTTGATACCCAAGTCCGAAACGCCGTCAACATGGGCGATGGAGACCTCGAAGTTCAGGCCCTCCGCAAGCGACTTCTCGACAATCCCGGCGAAACCGCGGTCCGCCGCCGCCTTGCAGCCAAATTCGAAGCCTCCGGCTATCCAGACCTCGCCCTCGAGCATCTGCGCATCGCCTTCGAACTCGCACCCGCAGATCTTTCTCTCGGCCTCGATCTTGCCAATGCCCTCCACGATCAGCGTCTCTCCACTCAAGCAAACCAGATCTTGGCCGCCTCGCTCAAGGCTTCAAAGCCCACTGCAGCCCAATGGTCCAGAGCCGCAATCCTCACCGACTCGCTCGCCTCACTGCCGGAAGGCGAAGCCCTCCACCGCAAAGCCCTGTCCCTCGACGCAAATAACTTCAACTTCTCTAACAACCTCGCCTACAATCTCATCCGTCAGAACCGTGCCAGCGAAGCCGAACAAATTCTGCGCGAGATCCTCCGCGCCAAACCTACCCATGAACTGGCCCGCAACAATCTCGCCAAGCTCTACGCCACCCAACTCAACCAGCCCGAAGAAGCTCTCCTCCACTGGAAGGCCATCAGCGGTCCGGCCGCCGCTCACAACAATCTTGCAGCTGCCTACATCGAACTCGGAAAATGGACCGAGGCCAAGACCGAACTTGAAAAAGCACTTGCCCTCCGCTTCCAGTTCCCCGAAGCGCTGCAAAATCTTCAAATCATTGCCGCCCGTACCGGTGGTACTGTTGAGATCAATCTGGACCGCGACAAGAAGCAGTCCGGCCTGTCAAAATTAGCCAAGGCCTTTCGTCACGTTTTCATTAGCGATGATGACGGGACCCCAAAGTCGAATCACCATAGGAGTCGTTCATGAATTTTCAATCTCTCGTTTCCCAAGCACAGTCATTGGCAAAAAAGCTGTGGCAGGATGAAGCCGGCCAGGACTTGGTCGAATACGCTCTCATCGTAGCCGCCGTCGGTCTTGCCCTCATCACCACGGTCAATCAGTTAACTCAGGCAGTCGTCAGCTTGTACCAGAGCATGACCCAGGGTCTCGGCTCCATCGGTACCCAGCAGTAGCTTCGGACTACACGTCATTGTCCCTAACTCTCCGCCGCTGGCTCGTCCCCGATATTGCTTTCATCCTGTCGGTCGTCACTATGGCCTACTGCCTATTTTCCTTCAACGGAATGCAGCTGTTATTCCGTGATGCCGACAGCGGTTGGCATATTCG
>JBKJUN010000565.1:0-1305 GCA_046590555.1 Bryobacter sp.
CTGATACGCCCGCAGCTTGTTGATGATGCCAATCCCCCGGCCTTCCTTCATCTCGTAGATAACCAGGCCGCGGCCCAGCTTCCCAATCGCAGCGAAAGCCATCTCCAGTTGCTGCCGGCAATCACAGCGAAGACTGTGAAACACATCGCCGGTAAGGCACTGCGAATGGATCCGCAAAACCGGCGGCGAGACAGATTTCAAATCGCCAATCACCACAGCCACAGCTTCTTCGCGTTCACCTTCATGAACCCACTCAAAGCCGTGAATACGAAACTGACCAAACTCTGAGGGGAAATCCGCTTCAGCGGCGTGAACTAGATCCATAATAGTGAGGACAATAACCATTATGGTCGAACCGGCCTTTGTCCTGCTGTTATTCAATTTGGGAGTGGCCGCATCTCTAGCCTCCATCCTCTCGCGACTGCCCGCTTTTCAGCGGATCTTGTTGCAGGAAGAGCGCTCGGTGACGCAGCGCCTCGAGATGGCGCTCGCCTTCGGCTCGATCTTTGGAGCAGGTGCCGCAGCCCGCGTATTCACCGGTGCCTATCAAGCTGCCGATCTCACCCTCGCCGGTGCCTACCTCGCTGGACTCCTCGGCGGCTACGTCACTGGAATGGTAAGCGGCATCCTGATGAGCCTCCCCGCAATGTTCGCCAACGAACTCCTGGCCATGCCTCTCTATGCAGGGATTGGCGTGCTGGGTGGCCTGATCCGCGATTGTGCCCCAACTACAGAAGAGATCTGGCGCTATTCTCCGGTCTTCGATTTGCTTGGCGCCTGGCGGATCTTCAAAAAACGCGCCCAAGCCACGTTAATCGGCTACCGGATCCTGATCACCGTTGGGCTACTTTTCGCCGAAGGTTTGCGCCTCACAGGCCAGTTCATGTTCAGATCCAATTCTGTCTTTAGCCCTATCCGCATCGATACTGATCCGCTGCTGCCCTGGATCGGCGCTCTCTTTGGTACATCCGTAATGTGCGCCTTTGTGCCGCTCAAGATTTGGAACACGACACGCATGGAGCGTAAACTTTCGCTACAGCAGAGGCTGATCGCCGAGGCGCGCCTGGCCGCACTTACCAGCCAAATCAATCCCCACTTCCTCTTCAATACGCTCAACAGCGTCTCCACTCTCATCCGTATTGATCCAGATCGCGCACGCGCCATGGTCTACAAACTCTCAAACGTCCTCCGCCGCGCCATGAAGAATACCGGCAACTTCAGTCCACTCAGGGATGAATTGGCCTTTATCGACGACTACCTCGCGATCGAACTTGTGCGCTTCGGCGAGAAACTTCGCTTCTCACG
>JBKJUN010000576.1:0-3281 GCA_046590555.1 Bryobacter sp.
TGGAACAGGAACTGGTTCGAGTTGAAGCCGAGAAGCAAGATCTGCTACGACTGGCGCAGAGCCGCCAGGCTGAATTTGAAAACTTCCGCCGCCGCTCTGAGCGCGAGCGTCAGGAAACGGTAGATATGGCAGCGGCAGAAACAGTGAAGACACTGCTGCCGATTTTTGATGACTTTGAGCGTGCGATTACGGTTGAGACCACCGATACGAACTACGCCAAAGGTGTGATGTTAATCCACAACCGGATGCAGGAAGTGTTGCAGAAGATGGGACTTGAAACCATCGACACGACAGGCCAAATCTTTGACCCCAATCTGCACCATGGCATCGACATGGTGGAAACCGACGAAGCGGAGGATCAGTCGATTCTTGCCGAGTTTCAAAAGGGCTATCACTTTCGTAGCAAGCTTCTGCGGCCGGCTATGGTCCGCGTGGCAGTCAAGAAGTAGGTATTAGTGGCTGCAAAACGGGATTACTACGAAATCTTGAGCGTCGAACGTGGCGCTGATGATCAAACGCTGAAGGCTTCTTATCGCAAGCTGGCGATGAAGTACCATCCAGACCGCAATCCGGATGATGCCAAAGCCGAAGAGATGTTTAAGGAAGCGGCTGAGGCTTATGGCGTTTTGAGCGATGCCCAAAAGCGTGCCGCTTATGATCGCTATGGGCATCAGGGTCTCTCTGGCGCTGGTGGCGGTGGTGGTGGCTTCGACTCGGGACAATACACTGACCTCAATGACATCTTTGGGGATTTCTTTGGGGATTTCTTTGGGGGCAGCAAGGGCGGCGGCGGTGGTGGTGGGCGTGGCGGGAATCGTCAGCGGCGCGGCGAAGATCTTCGCTATGACCTTGAGATTGAATTCGAAGATGCCGTACGTGGCACCTCGGTAGATATTCAGATTCCGAAGTTGGATCTATGCACGCGCTGTGCAGGCGTTGGGGCAGAAAAAGAAGACGGGCTCACGCAATGCCCCACTTGCGGCGGGCGCGGTGAGCAGCTCTTCCAACAAGGCTTCATGACGATTCGCCGCACTTGCAGTACTTGCAGCGGGCGCGGGCAAATCATTCGCCGGCCCTGTAAGGAATGCAAGGGCGAAGGCCGCCTGCGGAGTGAGAAAAAGCTCAAGGTGAACATCCCGGCAGGTGTCGATACAGGGACGCAGCTTCGTCTGAACAGCGAAGGACAAGCGAGCCCGAATGGCGGGCCGAGCGGCGATCTCTACGTGGTTTTGAGCGTCAAGGAGCACCCGGTTTTCGATCGCCAGGATTACGATCTGCATTGCACAGTGCCCGTGAATATTGTGCAGGCGACGCTTGGCACAGAAGTTGAGATCCCTACCTTTGAAGGGATCGAATCGGTGAAGATTCCTGAGGGAACTCAGCCTGGAACTCAGTTAAGACTCAAAAATCGTGGTGTGCCGAGAGTGAATGCCTCCGGGCGTGGAGACATGTATATCCATGTCGAGGTGCATATCCCAACCAAGCTTTCCCGCGAGCAGCGCAAAGTGTTTGAGCAATTGCGGGAGAATCTGCCTGCGGCTGGGGCGGATGGTGAAAAGGGCGGACTCTTTGGCAAGGTGAAAAACCTCTTCAATTAACGCGGGGCGGCCAAGACCATACCTGCATCGCCGAGAATTTGAGCGACCTCTTCTTTGCCCTCACGGCCTTCAAAAAGAAAAGGCGTGCCGCGAGGAAATTGGCGGATCTTTTCGATCGCCTGGGTGCGGCTGTAGGTGGACGTGCCTCCAATCAAAAGACTCCACCCGCCACCCATTCCCAGGATTGAGATTCGAATCGGACGATTCAAGAAGCGGCGCTGCGAAGTGGCGAATTCGCGGCAGTGAGCCGTGCGGCAAGTCTGCACAAGTACGTCGAGCTTCTCTGAAGACAAGACCCAACCAAAGCCCTGAACCAGGGCATCGACATACCCGGCTTCAATGCCATCGGGGAGGGGCCCCGGCGGATTCTGAGGTGCCTTTTTGAAGGCAGCCCAAAGGGCCGCTTCGGCGGCGGCGGATCCCCCGTATTGGAGTATCGTTTGAGCTGCACGCCGGGTGGACCAATCGGGTTGTGCAAGATCTCGAATTGCAGCTTGTTCCAGGCCCGTGCTCATCAACAAGTAGGTGGCGGTTTGAAAAAGCTGAAGTGGACAAGGGCCTGGCTGTTCTCTCAGCCGGTCAGCGTAGGAAGGGTTCACCCGGTATAGGTAGGCAGCTATTGAAGTTTGGCAGATAGCCTGCGGATTCTTTTCGAGCCATTCCAAGACTTGTGGCAGGATCGACTCTGTTGCGTATCGGGCAATAAGCGCAGAGGCAAGCATACCTTGCTGTTTATTCAGAGCTTGAAGCATTGCGTCTTCGAGCGCGGGAAGTCTTGAGTCTGGCAAGAAAAGAAATACTGCTGGCTGAGTTCCTCTGGGATCGCCGAGATCGATGCGCCTGATTCGCGAGAGGATGATGCGGCGCGCAGCACTTGGATCCAGTTGCAGCAAACGCTCCAAAGCCACGTCTCTGGCAGTTCCGGTCCCTTCTGCAATGCGAGTCAGGGCTGGAACAAGACTGGCATCACCAAATTCGTGCCAGCGCATCAGAAGACGAAATTGAACAGCGTCTGGCAATGAAGAGAATTCGTTGATGACTGCCTTGCGGACATCCGTGCGAATTGGCCGCGTGCTTTCAGAAAGTAAAGTTTCCAGTGAGACGGCGCGGGCTTCGCCCTGCTTCTTTGGAAGCGCTTCGGCAAGTCTTGCCATATTTTGATCGCGGATCGGAAGGGTGCGATCCATATACTTCCGATCTGCCTCCATCCATCGCTTCATTGCTTCCGTGTCGTTCAGCGGCATGCCTTCACCGCGCGGCCCAAAACGTCTGGAATACTCAATTTGCATCAAGGTGCCAAGCCAATACGAAGAAATCGGGGCTTGAGGCAATAGAATGGCTTGCTGCATGGATGCGATCACGAGATCACGATATGGTGAAGCTATCAAACCGGCGCGAATTTCTGGTTCAGCAGCGATTGGCCCTTGCAAGGAGAAGCGCACAAGAGGTGGCACAGCCTCTGCAGTTTCCAAAAACCTGAGAGTGCGTCCCGCCCCATTCAGCGCTTCTTCATTGCTCGAAGGGCTCTCCAGAATGGCAATGGCATCATTCAACTGAGACAAGACTGGTACTTGCAAAGGAAAGCCAGTAGTAGCATATTCAGACCTCGTGGTCTCTGATTTGGGACCTTGTGTCGGCGGCGCCATTCCACGGGGAGAAGTCCCGGGATTTTGTCATTCTGAG
>JBKJUN010000686.1:0-5386 GCA_046590555.1 Bryobacter sp.
GCTGATTGGCCCGGAAGGTGGCTGGACCGATGAGGAACGGAGTATGGCGGCGAGTTCAGGCTGGAGCTCAGCCAGCCTTGGGCCACGTGTATTGCGTGCAGAGACGGCCTGGATGGCGTCGCTGGCGATCTTGCGGGCCTAGCGCTCGCAGGGTTCGCGATTGTTGAGGATGGGGTAGAAGAGACGGCGCGAATCACCCTCTTTGCGGCAACTGATCTTGCGCCCGTTGACGAAGATCTGGAGTGCGTCGGGCGCGTAGATGACTGCGTTATCGGCAACGTTTGGTTCCATCCAGATGCGAAGAAAGCCCTCGTCCTGGTAGTCGGCGACAAGTCTGGTGGGGCTGCTGAAAAGGGCCAGGCGTTGCTTGCCGTCGCTCACGCTTGCCGTTTCGCGAGAATACCAGCGCAGGTATTTGTCCTGTGTACGGGCAGTGATCAGGCTAGCTTCGGGGCCCTTGAGGTTGAGCAGATCCTGGGCGGGGGCCAATACGAAGTAGAGCGCAATCAGAACGCCACTCACCCCGCAACACCGCGGACGACGGCCGCTACAGGTGCTGAGCCAACAGGGATCATCGTAAAGAGCGGTGCTGTCTTTTGGCGCTTTGAGACGATGTTGCCGAGGCGGATGATAGCCAAGTCGCCCGAGCGCTGATTCAGCACAAGGGCCATCTGACTATCGGGCGTGAATACGATGCAGCGGGGGTTATTGCCTACGGCGATCACAGCGGCCAGCTTTTGAGTGCGTACATCGAGTACCGATACCGTGTCGGTAGAGGGGCTGGTGACGAAGAGATATTGCGGTTGACGTGAGACTGCCATCGGCCCTGGGGATTTGCCGCTGAGTAGCGTAGCGGCAACCTGGGATTGATAAGGGTAAACCACGACTACACCGTCGAGGCCTTCACCGGTGATGAAGAGCTGACCCCCATCGGAATTGAAGCAGAGGTTCTCTGGGCGGATCGGCAACGGCAGTTCAACGACGATCTTGCCACTATCGCTGTCAACCATGGAAAGTTGGCGCTCCTGATCGTGAGCGACGATCAACATTCTGCCGTTCTGGAGGTAACGCAACTGGCCCGGAGTCTGATCCAATTTTGCAATGAGAAATTGCATATCGCTGGAATTGCGCAGGATTCCAACTTCGTTTGCGCCCTCAAAAGAGACAGCGACATGAGGCGAGCCAGGCGATACAGCGATGCCTCGAGCACGGGCCGGCAGCGGCCATTGTGCACGCGTGGAAAAGGTCGCACGATCCACGGCGAGGAGGTTCTTGTGATCGGTCGAGAGGCCCCAGATGGTGGAGGCATCGTGATTGAGCCAGACGGATTCAGGCGCAAGTGGCGTCTTGAGTTTGCGGGTGATGGTGGTTTCGCTGACGCTGACTTCTTCGACCGCGCCGTTATCGCTAACGCTCAAGAGGAAGTCCTGATCGGGGACATCGATCAATTGCACCGGTCGGCCGCTGGGCTTGATGCGTTTCTTTTCGAGAGAGAAAGCAGCCAGGTCGACGATGGCAATATCGCCCGAGTCGCGGGTGGCGACAAAGGCAAATCCAACAAAGGCATTCTTCGTACGAGAAGCGCAGCCGACGAGGCCGCTTGCCAATCCACTCACCAACAAAGATCTACGCGAAAGCACACTCGTTATTATGAACCTTATAGGATGTGGCCTGCCTTATTGTTTGCCCTGCAGCTTCCGGTAGCCTTACCGGCACCGCTTGAAGAATGGAAAGCGGAGATAGAAGCACGGGCTTTTCACCGTATCGAAATCATTCGGATTCCTGGAGATCCCATACCTGATGAAGACCGCGAGGTGCTGTTCTCCTATTTCAACCAGCCCGGCTTTGCGTCCCAGTTTTCACGCACACAGGCGCTTACCTTTCGTTACGAGAAGGCGGGGCGGACGCGCAGTCTGATCCTGCTCAATCTGCCGATGATGCAGAACTCGCAGAATTCCCCGGCGGCTTTGATTGCGCATGAGTTGGGGCATTTGTGGCTGGCATCGCTTGGATTCTCCCCACCTGTCTATGAGCCTGGGCCCAAGGGGTGCCTTGCGATTCATACCGGTGACATAGTGCAACACATTCTGCTGCGTGCTGAAAGTGATCGTCGAGGGATTCCGTGGCGGCCATCTTATGAGCGCGACTATGCGGCGGCTAGTGAATCGTTGCGCAATGCGCCCGCTCAGGGTTTGGGTGATGACTGCTTTCGCGCACAAAGGCTGAGCTTGATAGTGGATGTGCGGACGGGGTTTGAGACGAAATCATTTGCCGCGCGGGAGGAGTATTTGACTCTGCTGGCGAAGCAGGACCCGCAAGCAGAGGCGATCGCGATCGAGCTGATTGAGTCGTTCGATGGCAGGCTTGGCCTTGAGAAGACTGCTTACGAGTGGGCGATCGAGCAGTCTCGGGTAGCGGTGAATCGGCTTATTGGCATTAGACCTGCGCCTTAGCTCGCCCCGCGTCGGCTATCCTGATTCTTGGCATGTTGGAGATTCAAGCAGAAGACCTCCGGCCGGGCGTAATTTTGATTCGCCTGTCTGGCAAATTGACGATGGGCCCAGAGAGCGCCTCGCTTGAAGCGATGGTGAACGAGCGCCTCGACGCGGGTGCGAGGCATATCGTGTTTGAGCTTTCCGGGTTGAAGCAGCTCGATTCCACCGGGATTGGCCGGTTTATCTCGACTTTCAATCGATTGATGCAGGTAAAGGGTACGCTTGGCATGGCCGCCGCAATGCCTGTGGTGCGGCAGAGCTTTCGGGTGACGCGGCTCGATACGGTGTTTAAGTTCTACGATACCGATGCTGAGGCGATTGCGGCGATTCCGGCGGCCTAGTTGCCGTAGTTCTTGTCGACCGATGGATAGTTCCGGGATCTGAGTCGTGTCCCGAGGAGTGGTACATTAGGCATAATAAGGGTGTGTATTGATCCTCGGTTTCAGGGACAACTGGCTTAAGCGCTTCTTCACGGATGATGAGCGGAGCAGAAGGATACCACCAGACATCGCATCCAGCCTGTTTCGAAGGTTACAGATGCTAGACGATGCCAATCAGGACCAAGACCTGAGAGTGCCTCCAAGCAATCACTTTGAAAAGCTGAAGGGAAATCTGGCTGGACTCCATTCGATCCGTGTTAACCAGCAATTCCGTCTCATTTTTCGATGGGATGGGAGCCGAGGTGAGGCGACGGGTGTCTATCTTGATGCCCATAAGTATCTTTGAGGGAATTATGTTGACCACAAAGCGAAAGCCAGCTACCGTTGGCGAAATTCTGATTGAAGAGTTCATGCAACCGATGGGGCTTACCCAGGCTGCCCTTGCGGGAGCGATGGGTGTTCAGCGAAAGCATGTCAATGAGTTGTGCAATGAGCGCCGCGCGGTTACCGCTTCTACAGCACTGATCCTGGCTCGTGTATTTGGGAATAGCGCAGAGTATTGGTTGAACGTGCAACGACGTGGCGATTTGTGGAAGGCATTGCATTCTCCGAAAGAACGACAGCGAATTGATCGGGCCAAGCCTTTGAACCGTGCCGCCTAGTCAATTCAGTTTGGCTTCGGGTTCAGCAGCCAGAGTTTGCCTGCCGGATTTAGTTCGCGTTGCCATATTGGAGAGAGCTGTGTTGAGTGCGCTCAAGCAGGGAAGGGCTTGCGATCAAGGCCCGGCACGATCTTGAGGGCCGTCTTGTAATAAAGCTTCTTCAGCGTGTCATCGTTCAGGCCAAGCCCGTACATCTTCCAGAAGGCGTGACGACGGCGGTAGTACTCGAAGTATTCGTCACTCGATTCGAGCACGCGGAAGTAAGTGTAGTATTCCGACGGTGCCCAGACGTCTTTGCCAAAGAGCACACGATCTGCATACTTCTGTAGCCACTGGTTGGCAAAACGAGGCTGGCGGCCCAACTCGGCGATCACCGCAGCAATATCGGTGTAGAGATTCGGCATTGCCTCCATCTGCTGGCCCAGGCTTGCGAGATCGTTGCCGTACCAACGCAAGTGTGCCGAAATAAAGTTCGTTTTCGGGTGCGCCTTAAAAAGCCGTTCGCTCTCCTGCATCAACTCTTCCCACGATCCGTCTTTTTCAGCCGTCCTGCGGCGACCGGGAAATTCCTTTAGCTCTAGCCAGCGCTCGTTCGTTTTATCCCACGGGTCCCAGAACGGCTTGGGGTCAGCGGTGTGGATCAATACAGGTGCCTTGTATTTGGCGCAAACCTCAAAGACATCAAACCAGCGCTTGTCATCAGCCGGGATGCGCTTACCCGCCTTGTCGCGCGTCGTCATGCCAAAGTTTTTGAAGAGCTTCAGGCCTTGAGCACCATCCTTGAACGATTGATCCAGGGTATCGGCGACACGCCTGGCATAATCGGGCGCGTCCATGTTTTCGAAATCCAGATTGGCAAAGATGATGAAGCGCTTGGGGTAAGCGCCCTTCATGTTCTTTAGAACGGCTCTTCCCTTGTCGCCATAGTTGCCGTTGAGGTTGACCATCATGGTCATGTTCAGGGCATCCATATCTTTCACCAGTTTGTCGAGCTGCGCGACAGGCATCGTGCCGTTCTGGTGGTTATGGATATCGATGTGGGGAAACTTCGAACGGATGATCTCTCGAGCTGGAACTTTCAGCGTCGACTTCGGGTTGTAGTCTTCAAAAAGAATCTGCCCACTCAAGGGGGCGGCTAAGGTAGCAAGCAGGGAACGGCGGCGCATCAGTTGCTATTCTTCCACGGCAGCAACAGAGATGTAGTGCATGCTCGCATCGTGCAGCTTGCCATCGGGGGTAAGCCCGTAGTGCGGCATCGTGCCAAAGTGCGTAAAGAGCAGGCTGCGGACAAGGTTTTCTGCTGGGCCTTCCTTAAACGTAGCGATCGTGTACATGGCAATTCCAAGTGCATGCATGCGTTCAAGGGCATCGACCAGAAGCGCCCGGGCAACGCCACGGCGGTGCTCTGAAGAGTGCACGATCAGCTTCTGCAGATCAGCGCGATGGCGAACCGATTCTGCCTTCTCGTAGGCAATCTGGATTGAACCAATCACGCTACCGTTTTCGATAGCGGCCAGTAATTCCCGTTCTCCAGCTTCTACATCGCGTGCCACTGCGCGCCAGTAACGATCCAGTTTGTCTTCTGTCATCGGAAGCAGAAAGCCAACCGTGCCTCCTGCCTCAACTGCATCCTTAAGGATCCCCTCGAATTCCGCCTTGCGTTCGAGCACCTCAGCGGCGGCCAGCCTGCGAATTTCAAACACCTGCCCCAGCCTCTTCTTTGACCTCCACCAGGTCTGTATCCTTGAGCAACTCATACACGGCATCGTGCCAAAGTGCGTAAGGAGGAGGCTGCGGACAAGGTTTTCTGCTGGGCGTTCCTTAAGCGTAGAAATGGTGTACATGGCAA
>JBKJUN010000732.1:0-7856 GCA_046590555.1 Bryobacter sp.
AACGGAATCATCCCCGGAAAATTAAACGGGCAAAGAATCGCGGCCACCCCCAGCGGCTGCCGAATCGAAAATTCATCGATCCCCGGCGCAATAGTCTCGTTAAATCCCGACTGCAGCAAATAAGGCATTCCGCAAGCCGTCTCGACATTCTCAATCGCCCTGCGCATCTCCCCCCGGCTCTCGGCCAGCGTCTTGCCGCACTCCAGCGTAATCGTCCGCGCCAGCGCCTCAAAGTCCCGCTCAAGAATGGCCTTCAATCGAAACAAGGGCTGCACGCGCTCGGTAACAGGCACCTGCCGCCAGCTCCGAAATGCCGTCTGCGCAGCCTGCACCGCAGCATCCACCTCAGCCGCTTCAGCGACAAAAACCTGAGCCACTTGCTCAGCCTTCGCCGGGTCATAAACGGGCAAACAAACACTGCCCTGCGGCTTGCGCCATTCCCCAGCCCAGTAATGATAAACGTCCTGCATCTCCACTACCCTAATACACTAGTAGTTCAGCTTGCCGTTACTTCCTACAGCCATAGCCATGTTTCTATTCGGCCACCTCAGTGGAATGGCCGTCCTAAATGGCTACATCCAGACCCGCAGCGGCTTGACACTCCCGCAATTCGGCCTCGTCCTATCCACCGGTGCCATCACCGCACTGTTAGTCAACCTCTACCTGAAGCGAAGCGGCAAAAAGATCTCTGGCGCAACCGGCCTCATCCTCCTCGCCATCGCCGTCTGGCTGCCAGTGCTGGCCCAGGGCCTGCCCGCCCTACTCCTCGCCTACGCAATGCAAGGCGCTGCCTCACGCATCGCCCTCTCAGGCCTCTACCGCGCAATCACCGCAATCCAGCGCCAAAGCGCAGGAATGAACCTATCGAAAAACCCAACGCTAATTCTGGAATCGATGGCCGGCTTCGGACTCGGCGAATCCTTCCTCCTCAACGCATTGCTAACCCAGTACACCGGTCAAGCCATCTACGCCGCCGGCTTCGCCCTCACCATCGGAATCCCCGCAGGCCTCTGGCTCCGAGGCAAACTACCAGACTGGACCGCCGAAGCAACCCGCAAAGCAGCCTCCCAAACCAGCAAAGCGGCCGTCCCCCTGGGAGTAGCCTTCACCGCCTACTGCGCCGAAGTCTTTACGATGACGCAAGCCACCGCCTGGTCGAGCGTCCTCGCTAAATCCATCCGCATTGGCGACACCCTTCTGCCGCCCCTCGTAGCCGCCGGAATCCTCTCCGGTGTCTTCTGGATCGTAGTCGGCTCAGTCCGCTACCTCGCAGGCCTCAAAGAAACCATGGACCTTCGACGTGTCGTCCTCGCCGGCAACATCCTCTGCGTAATAGCAATCCTAGGAGCAATTCTCACGCCAGCCAGCGCCGCTCCACTGATGCTCTTCTACGCCCTCCTCGGCGCCGGCATCGCCTGCTTCGTCCCCTTCGCTCTACAGATCATCTCGATGCACCCCAAGGCCGGTGAGATGGCCGACTACATGGCCATGCTAGGCCCAGTGATGAGCGTCAGCGTCCACCTCATCACCGGCAATTTCGCCGATTACCACAACGTCTTTGTCCTCGGAGCCCTATCCCTATCTCTGCTCGCCGCACTGAAAAGTCTCAGGGTCTAAATCAAAATCCCCGCCTCAAAGACGCATAAGCGCTTCGGGCGGGGTCTCTTACCGGAGGGGAGTAATAGAAAAAACTATTTGGCCTTCTTCGGCGGAACGATCGCGTCTTTTACTGCCTTGGCGACGCGGAACTTTACGACCTTCTTGGCCGGGATCTTGATGGTTGCACCAGTGGCAGGATTACGGCCAGTGCGCGCCTTGCGCTCCTGACGAACCAGCTTGCCGATTCCGGGCAGCGTGGCTTCTCCAGCCTTCTTGGTCTCACGCACCATGATTTCGGCATAGGTGGTGATGAATTCTTTTGCCTGCTTGCTGGTAAGGCTTAGCTTTTCGGCGATTTCCTTGATCAACTGAGATTGTGTCATGCGATCAGCCATTGAGGTTGCTCCTTGGGTTGCTTCGTTTGGCCTGTGCTGATCAAAACATTTCTAGTCAAAAATGTTTCAGCTTCAAGCGCACCCTCATCATACGGGACTTTTCAGAACGATGTAAAGAGAAATAATAGGAAAAAGGCCCTAAAAAGGGCCTTTTAAAATATCCAGACCTGTTTCATGCCCATTTTATGGGCCAAACAGGTTCACCAACTGATGTTTTGCCTAGTTTTATTGGGCTGCGGAGGCACTCTTCTTGGCTTTCACCGGTGATTCCATATCCGTGGGCGGTGTATCGACCCGTGGTGCAAGCCCCAGCAGTTTACGCAATTCAACATCTAGCGTATTGGCTGCATCGGGATGATCCTTCATAAACTGACGTGCATTCTCACGCCCCTGCCCAATCCGCTCACCCTTGTAGCTGTACCAACTGCCAGACTTCTCCACCAGATTCTGCGCAACACCAATATCGATCAAATCGCCTTCAATACTGATGCCCTGTCCATACATAATGTCGAACTCAGCTTCGCGGAACGGCGGTGCCACCTTGTTCTTCACAACCTTCACCTTGGTGCGGTTGCCAGTCACAACATCGCCATCTTTAATCGCGCTGATGCGGCGGATGTCTAAACGAACACTCGCGTAAAACTTAAGAGCGCGCCCACCCGAAGTTGTTTCAGGATTGCCAAACATCACGCCAATCTTTTCGCGAATCTGGTTGATAAAAACCAGGCAGGTATTTGACTTTGAACAGATGCCGGTCAATTTACGCATTGCCTGCGACATGAGGCGGGCTTGGATGCCGACAAAGGTATCGCCCATTTCTCCATCCAGTTCCGCCTTCGGCACCAGTGCGGCAACAGAGTCAATCACCACGATGTCTACAGAATTCGACGACACAAGCGTGCTTGCAATCTCAAGGGCTTGTTCGGCATAGTCTGGTTGCGACACAAGCAGATTCTCAGTGTCAACCCCAAGAGCATTGGCATAGATAGGATCTAGCGCATGTTCAACGTCGATGAAGGCTGCGATGCCTCCCAGCTTTTGCGCTTGAGCTATGCATTGCAGCGCAACCGTCGTTTTGCCCGACGATTCCGGCCCAAACACCTCAATGATGCGTCCACGAGGCAATCCACCAATGCCAAGTGCGTAATCGAGTGAAATCGATCCGGTGGGGATGGACTGTAACTGTACCATCGCCTCACTCGCTCCCAAGCGGGTGATCGAACCCTTGCCAAATTGTTTCTCAATCGCGCTCAACGTCGCCGCAAGCGCCTTAAATTTCTCGTTCTCTGCCATAGGAACCCAAAGTATATCCCAATTCACGTCACGGGGCGATTAAAAAGCGAAGAAGCATTTCAGAAGATTTTCTAATTCCGATCCGCGGAGTCCTCAAAACTTTCTTATCAGGAATGTTTTGGCCCCTTCGAATGGTCAAATCCCCTCGAGTCAGATCTACTCCATAATGCGAAAGCACAATCCCCATCCCTCGCGTCAGCCGCCCAGGCCCACTCCACTCCCCTGCCCCACGAATCAACACACAACCAGGCACTCCCTCTTCCTCAACAACCACATTCAGCATAAAGTGAATGCCGTAGTTCAAATAAACATAGGCATGCCCCGGAGGCCCAAAAATCACTTCGGTCCGTTTCGTCCGCCCAACATAAGCATGAGCCGCCTCATCCCCCTCAGGCAAATACGCCTCAGTCTCGAATATCTGCCCTCGCAAATCCCCATGTACCAGCCACTGTCCCAGCAATTCGCGAGCAACCACCGTCGCTCGACGGCAAAAGAAGTTACGATCTAAGATTGTGCCTAACTCATTACGGCTCTTCACCGGGCTAGCCCTCGAATATCCTGTCCGCCGGAACTTGGAACTGGTGCTCCAACACCTGCGCCCGCTCGCTCCCTTAAACTGGAGCCCGGCCAACAACTTTCACATTACGACGAAATTCATCGGCCCATGGCCAGAAGAGCGCCTCGAAGAACTCAAGGCCGCCCTCACCGCAATCCCAAAGCGCGGCCCCATCACAACACCCATCAGTGGCTTTGGCTGGTATCCCAACCCACACCAGCCCCGCGTCCTCTTCTGCGGCGTACGCGCTCCCGAACCACTCTTCTCTTTGGCAAAAGATCTGGACACCTGCTGCGAAGCTCTCGGTCTCAAACCAGAACAGCGAGACTACACGCCACACCTCACCCTGGCAAGAATCAAAGGCTTGCAGAACCTTACCCCCATCCGCCAGGCCATCGCTCAACTGCCCAGCGCAGACTTCGGCGTCTCCACCGCAGCCAAGTTTTTGCTCTACAAGAGTCAGCCCGGCGAACAAACCAGCGCCTACACAGTAATAGGAGAGTTTCCACTTTGAACTCACTCGCAACAACAGCCGCCTGGCTGCTCCCGCTTTGCTTCGGCTTGGGCAGCCTCCCCTTCGGCGCATGGATCGTCCGCTGGAAGACCGGCGAGGACGTCACCCAAATGGGCAGCGGCAACATCGGTGCCACCAACGTACTGCGCACCACCGGCAAAACTGCCGGCATCCTCACCCTCTTACTCGACATCGGCAAAGGCCTCCTCGCCGTCTTCCTCGCCGACAAGATCACTGAAGGCAATCCCCTGCTCATGTCCGCAGCGGCTCTCGCCGTCATCTTCGGACACGCCTTCTCCCCTTTCATGAAATTCAAAGGTGGCAAGGCCGTAGCCAGCTTTGCCGGAGCCTTCGCCTATCTCACCCCGCTCCCCTTCTGGTCGATCGCGATTCTCTTCGTGGTCATCGTCGCCTACAGCCGCTACATCTCACTTGGCTCCGTGTGTGGCGCAATATTTTTCCCCTTCGCTGTCTGGCTCATCCTCCATCCCTCATGGCCCATTCTGCTGGCCGCAACCATCGCCGGTCTCTTCATCGCATGGCGCCACGCCTCCAATATTGAGCGACTCAAGAACGGAACGGAAAACAGGTTCGACTGGCGCAAGTAGCAATCAGCATCCTCGGCGGAGGCAGTTGGGGCACGGCGCTGGCAATCGTGTTGTCAGAGCGATTCGAGCGCGTAGAACTCTGGGTCCACAACCCTGACTTGGCCACACGCATCGAGTCGACACGCACCAACGATACCTACCTGCCCGGATTCACCCTGCCAGCCAACATCCACGTCTCTCATCAAATGCACTTGTGTCCATGGGTCTTGAGCGTAGTCCCATCCAAACACTTGCGTCAGGTCTTGGAGCAAGCAAGCCAAGAAGCAACCACACCAATCCGGCTGATCAGCGCAACCAAAGGCATCGAAGCATACACTTTCGCCCGCATGTCCGAAATCGCCGAACAATGCTTCACCTCTGCGCTGCCCCCAGCCGTCTTGACCGGGCCCACCTTCGCTCGCGAAGTCGCTGCCGGCGAGCCCGCAGCCATGGTCATCTCAAGCCGCGACGAAAGCTTTGCCCAAGAGATCCAAACAGCCTTCACCGGCGGCAACCTGCGCTTCTACACCAACGACGACGTAGTAGGAGTCGAACTCGCCGCCGCACTCAAGAACATCATCGCGATTGCCGCAGGCGCAATCGAAGGCCTCCATCTAGGCTCCAACTCCACCGCCGCCCTCATCACCAGAGGCCTCGCAGAAATCAGCCGCCTCGTTGTAGCAAGTGGCGGCAAAGCCTCCACCGTCTCAGGCCTCGCCGGCCTCGGAGACCTTGTCCTCACCTGCACCGGCCAACTCAGCCGCAACCGCCGCGTCGGCATCGAACTCGCCAAAGGCCGCAATCTATCAGACATTCTTTGCGACACAAAGATGGTAGCCGAAGGTGTCGAGACAACGAGTGTGGCGCTTCAACTAGCCGAACAAAGCGGCGTTGATATGCCAATCACTCAGGCCGTACAAGCCATGCTGAAGGGCCAGCCCGTCCCTGACGCCCTCAGGCAACTCATCAGCCGCGCACCACGCAGCGAAGTCAGCTAAAGGCTCTTCCACTCTCGCCAGGGCAGTTTGGCCAGCAAATAAAGAGGCTTCGTCGTTTCCTCTATAGGCACCCCGGCAATCCCAAGCGCAGCCTCAAACGATCGCCGATGCAAGGTCCCAAACAAACGATCCCAAACGCTAAGCACGATCCCGTAATTTCCCTTCTGCCCAGCCACCTCAACCGAGTGATGAGGCCGATGCAACCCCGGCGTCATAAACACCAACTGCAACACAGCTTCCACTCGCGCAGGCAAAGCCACATTGGCATGAACAAGGTAGTTCGAAGCGATCCCTAAAAACTGACCAGCAATCACAGCATCCACACTCGGATGCAAAAGCCACACCAATCCCAACATGAGGCTTTGGTCCCAAAGACCCTCAATCGGATGGAATCGCAAACCAGTAGAAGCATCCACATCAGGGTCAGAATGATGCGTCGAATGCCAGACCCAAAGCAAACCAAATCGATGCATGCCCCAATGCGAACACCACAAGATAAAGTCCTGCACCAAAAAGAAAGGAACAAAGCCTGTTTGGCCACCAAGCGATGCCGCCAGCCCAATCGCACTGATCCGCAAGACAAAGTTCAAAAACAAACCAATGCCCACCCATAACCCAAAATGCAAAACCCAGCGGCGCTCAACAGACATTTGAAAAACAGAAAGCGGCTGGCGCATTTCCCACACGCCAACCGCAATCAAAGCAAATACTGTGAATGGGCTGAGGTACTGCTGCCAATTCACAAGCATGGAAACGGAACTACTTCTTCTTGCCGAACCGGCTACGAGCGTAGATAAGTGCACCAAGTCCGGCACCCATCATCAAATAGGTACTCGGCTCAGGAACAGGGCTGGGAACGATACTAGAAGCAAATACAAACGAAGTCATGGCAAAAAGGCCAAGGGCGATACGAACCATAAAACAATCCTCCTAAGAAATGTTTGAACTAGCAATGCGCTAGATCTTCCTTGAAACTCTAACACAAAATTCAGAATGCAATCTTTAACCCCAGTTGTAAGCGACGAGGATCACGAGTCGAAATCACCTGCCCAAAATTCGTATTCCCAAGTCCGGTGCTCACGCTCCCCCAATTCGTATGGTTAAACGTGTTGAAACTCTCAACCCGAAGCTGCGCACTCCGCCCCTTTTCAAATCGAAAATTCTTGTACATCGATATATTCCAGATATGAAGACCAGGCCCAATCACAAACGTTGAGGGAGCATTGCCCAAACGAGTCTCCCCATTCGGTACAGCCTGAAATGAGCTCGTATTAAAAAACTGGAAGCGGTCCCTAGATGCCCCCTGGTTCGGATTCGACACCATGTCAGGGCGAATCGGCGCAGCCGATGCACCCACCGTTCCAAGCCCTGCCCAATCCACCCCAAGCGCACTCGTCACCCGTTGCGGCAATCCCGTATTGAGCGATGTGATCCCGGAAACCTGCCACCCAGCCAGCGCATGCTTCACAGCACCTTTGGACTGTTTGAAGAACGGCAATACATGAAAATAGCTCGCCGTAAAAACATGCGTCCGGTCATAAGTAGCGCGTGAATATTCGCAAGCCCGGCAGTAAACATTTTGCGGTGCTGTAGATCGGTCAGACGGGCTATCAGTCAAAGCCTTCGACCACGTATAAGCGATCCGCAAACTCGAACTCGCACTGAAATACCGTTGCGCCCCAACCTGCAGCGAATGGTAATTCGAGTTATAGTCGGTGTTCACTCCGTTGATGTACTGATACCCACGATAAGGCCGAATCGCATTTAAACGCGGCACCTGCGCCGAAGTCACATGCCCGTTCTCATTGAGCAACCCAGCCTCTTTAGCTAGCCCCGGGCGAACCGTATTCTGATCCTGCAACCCAAGTAAATGCGTCCCCTTCGACCCGTAATATCCAACCATCAACACAAAAC
>JBKJUN010000739.1:0-3006 GCA_046590555.1 Bryobacter sp.
GCCGGTGGATATCACACGAATACTGGCTGGCAAAGCTAATGACTTCCCCCTTCTGCCGAACGATCTACTGTATATACCCAGAGGAGCAAGCTGGAAAAAGACGGCGGGAAGAACGGCATTAATTGTATTGCCTGTCGCTACCTCCCTTGTTTTTCTGCTCCGAAGGTAATACTTAACCGTTGAGTTTTTATAAAGATTCAGAAAGAGTTATTAGTTTTGCGAGAAAATACTTCAGATTGGAACGATCAGCAAGAAATGGGATTGCGGCGCCATGATCGTGCCAAAGTGGCAATGGATGCTCCCGGCCCGTTCACGCCTATTGCCAATGCGCCAAAACTTCAGCTCCCGATAGCCTTCTGGCGAGCGAAATGGTGGCTGCTCGCTGCTTTTGTCCTCGGAACCATCGGTGGCTTCCTGCGTGTCATCTTTACGGCGCCAACCTACAGTGCCGCCAGTGTCGTTGAGCTAATGGGGATCAACGAGAGTTTCATGGGGATGAATCAGTTCGATCAGCAAGCAGGTACTGGAAACTACTCCAATACGGCGGCCAACATCCAGACCCAAACACGCATTCTCACCGGATCAACGATGCTGAGCCGGGTCATTGAGCGCGTCAATCTAGAAATGACGCCCATCACCAACATCCCGCAAGACGTTTACAGCAAAGTTCGCGTTCAACTCGGAGTCGTCTCACAGGAACCTGTCGAGATCATGAAGCAAGCTGTCCGGGAAGCGGCGATTTCCACGGGTGCAGGGGGCGTTGGGGCTTCGCGTCTCATGGAAATCGGTTGCGAATCCAGTTCCCCCGAAGTCGCGGCCGCATTTGCCAATACATTAGCGGCGGAGTTCGTTTCCCAGAACGCGCAGAGCCGGTCGGCAAATGCCCAGCGCACCACCCAGTGGCTGGAAGGCCAGTTAGAAGAAGCCAAGGGCCGAATTGAACAGTCGGAGGCAAAACTACAGGAGTTTGTTCAAAAAGAGGGGTTGACAGCGATACTCGATCAACAGGCACTGGCCGATAGCAAGGTGCGTCAATTGCAAGCCGACCTTTCCGCTATGCAGACCGAGCGAATCGCCAAGCAGTCCCGTTGGGAACTGGCGAAGTCCAGTTCCGTCGAATCGCTGCCGGAACTTCTCGATGATGGCCGCATGAAAGAGCTCCGCGGCAAGTTAACCGAGTTGCGCAGAGAGCGGGCCCAACTCACCGCCACGCTGACACCGGGGCACTATAAGGTGCAACGGGTTGATGCGCAGATCACCGAAATCGACCAGACCTTACAAAAGGAAAAAGCGAACCTCGTCCAGCGCATTCAGAACGAATACGAAGCCGCTTTGCGACGAGAGAAAATGACGTCGGCCTCATACTCTTCTCAGTCCCGTGTCCTCGCTGGCCAAGCTGGCAAGTCAGCGCAATATGCACTGATGAAGCGGGATGTAGAGATGGCTCGGCAGACCTACAATACCCTTTTGCAGCAGGTCAACCAAGCCAACGTCGTCGCCGCGCTGCCCACCAACAATATCCGTGTGATCGAACAGGCCATGGTAAACGGTATACCCATGCATCCCAAACCGGCCCGGGACATTCCTATGGGCGGTGTCCTCGGATTAGCTCTGGCGGCCGGCTGTGTCTTCTTATTGGAACAACTTAGCGCTCGAAAACTCGCAAAGGTCTTCAGTACGCCAGGCGATATCGCGACCAGCCTTCGTCTCCCGGAGTTAGGAGTGATCCCCCAACTAGGCGATACCAGGCAGCCCAGTGCGAAGTGGTCCTTGCCATACTTTCGTGCCAAGCAAATATCTCAAGGCCCCGAGCATCCCAAGGAACTCGTTGTCTGGCGAGAACGCACCTCCTTCTCTGCCGATTCCTTCCGCTACACACTCACTTCTCTCCTGGGCGGAGAACACCCGCCGCAGTTGATCATCGTCACCAGCCCAAGCCCGGGTGAGGGGAAAACAACATTTGCCTCCAACCTCGCGGCGGCCGCCGCGGCGACTGGAAGGAAGACTCTCCTCATTGATGGCGATATTCGCCGGGCACGACTTCACAAATTATTTGATATTTCGCTGGACCCGGGGATGACGGCCTTGCTTACTTGCGATCAACTCGGAGAAGTGATCACCGATAGCCCACATATTCACGGGACCGGCGTGCCAGGGATGTATGTGATGCCCGCGGGATCGTTACAAGCCAATGAATCTCCAGCGGAAGTGCTCTACTCCGTGAAATTGGCAGAATTGCTGATCGCACTGAAACGGGAATTCGACCTCATCCTGGTCGACACTGCGCCGGCTCTACACTTTCCCGATGCTCGATTGCTCGGCAAATTCTCCGATGGCGTCGTGCTCGTAATTCGGTCCGGTGTTACCCAGCGTGAATCCGCCAACTCCGTCGCGCAGAGATTTGTCATCGACCGAGTTCCCGTGCTGGGGACAGTCTTGAATGACTGGACGCTGGATAAGACCACCGTGGCTGAGTACGGGACGTATTACTCGGGATAACAAATGCCTCCGTCGACCTCTGATACACCAGTATCCAAGCTGACTATTATCCAGGCCGAAGATGGCTGGTTCTCAACCTCTCTCGTGGAATTATGGGAGCACCGGGACCTCATCTACTTTCTTTGCTGGCGCGACATCAAAGTTCGCTATAAACAAACCCTCCTCGGTGCCGCATGGGCCGTTCTCCAGCCCCTCTTCACCGTTCTGGTCTTTACTCTCTTTTTCGGCCGTCTCGCCAAAATACCTTCCGACAACATCCCTTACCCGCTCTTTGCTCTCGCGGGCCTTGTTCCCTGGGGCTTCTTCTCCAATGCACTGTCGCAAGCAGCCAACAGCGTAGTCAACAGTGCGGGCCTCATCTCAAAGGTATACTTCCCCCGCCTTGCCGTGCCACTCGCCACCGTACTCGCCGGCGCCGTCGACTTTGGCGTCACACTCCTGCTGCTCGCAGTCATGATGGCTTGGTATCAAGTCTCCCTGACTTGGGCGATTCTCCTCGTCCCGGTT
>JBKJUN010000749.1:0-1926 GCA_046590555.1 Bryobacter sp.
GTATTGGTAGTGGCCCGGCGAGCCAGGCACTTCTCCCGGTCTGGCGCATCAAAGATAGCCAGACTCGCCGGCGGCAGCGTACGCTTCCAGAAACTATACATACCGCGACGATAAAGATCTTTGCCGTGCGACTGCTCATAACGCTGGGCCGTAAACTGTGCCCCATAAGCCACTTCTTCCCACAGCCCCGGCGGCTGATAAGGAAGCACGCTACGCCCCCCAATCTCGTCATTCAACAGGCCACTGACAGCCAGCGCATTATCCCGGACAAGCTCTGCCTGCACCCGGAATCGCGACATCCTTGCCAGCAGTCGGTTCTCCGGGTCACGCTCCTTCAGCTCAGGCGACACGTTAGAACTCTGCCGGTAAACCGCACTCATCACGATCTGCTTCTGTAGCTTCTTCACATCCCAGTTCGATTCCACAAACGAAGTCGCCAGGTAATCGAGCAACTCGGCATGGCTCGGCATTTCACCCTGACTGCCAAAGTCCTCCACCGTCTTGACAAGCCCGTTTCCAAAGTACATCGACCAGAAACGGTTCACCGCCACACGCGAGGTAAGCGGGTGGTCCTTGGCCGTCAGCCATTGCGCGAGTCCAAGACGATTCCGGGGAAGACTCGCAGGCATCGGCGGCAGAAAGCCCGGAGTCGCCGCATCCACCTTCTCCGCCTTCTGATCGTACTGCCCGCGGTTGAGGATAAACGAATCCCGAGGCTTCTCCAACTCCTTCATCACCATCGTCGACGGTATCTGCTCGTCCAGTTCCTTCTTCTCAGCCTTAAGCTGATTCAGCCGCGCATAAAGCTTCTGAATTTCCTCCGAGGCGTCGTACTTCAAATAGAAATCGCGTAGCGTAGCCAGTTGCGCCTTATTGCGTTTCATCCCGCTGTGAAAGAGCAGATAACGCACCGGCTCGACTACAGCAAGCTGATACGCCTCCTCTTTTGCCAACGGACGATTGTAGATGCGCATATCATCGAAGGACCCAATCATCTTCGCAAACAAAAACGGAGCCGCACTGGCAAAACGGATCTCACGCTTGGCTGCACCGAGTACCAGCTCAACCGGCTCGCCATTCACCAGCAATTCGATCTCCCCTTTACCCTTATGGTTCAAAGTGAAGTGCGTGAATTCGTTGTAAGGGAAGGGAGTCCTCGAGCTATAGCGAACCACATCCCCATTGCCATCTGTAAGTTGGACCAACAAATGAGCACCACGGCGCAGATCCCCAATCGAGAAGACTTCATCATTGCCGATCTCAATCCCCGCCTTGTCCTTCTTGGAAAGGATCGTCATCGGCTCCAGCTTGTTCCCACCACGGAACCAGAACGCAAGGCTGAACGGCTTGTCTTCGTTGAAGTTCTCCGGCGCAGGAACCTCAATGCGAGCCGAGGAATCAAGCAGCGCTGCCTGCCCGATCGGGCCATCATTCGCTGTCGGTGGAATCCCAAGAAAGCGGCCATGTCGATACGTGCCGCTCGACTCGTTAAAGTTGCCTTCCATCTCGTAATGAGCCAGCAACCCTTCTCTCGATGGCATAGCAATCCGGGCCAGCTTCGTCTTTTCCCACTCTTCCATCAACTGCGGAACTTTGGCCGCTTCAAGCTGTTTTTCGCGAGCCGCAATGGCCTGCGTCATTTCCTTCTCAAGCGTGTCCTGGGTAATAGACGGAAGCTTCAGAAACGGCGCAGCATTCCCCTTCTGTCCATCCAGACCCTTCTCTTCGATGTTGTTGAAGAAAGCGTAAAGCCGGTAAAAATCCTTCTGCTTGATCGGGTCGTATTTGTGATCATGGCACCGCGCACAACCTACCGTAGGCCCAAGCCAGGTCGTGCTCGTAGCCTCCACGCGGTCAATGACATATTCGGTCTGATACTCCTCCGGTATGGCACCGCCTTCATAGTTGATGACGTGATTGCGATTG
>JBKJUN010000768.1:0-1811 GCA_046590555.1 Bryobacter sp.
CTTCCCGTCCGTGAGATGCTGGCAGATCTACTGCTCGAGAATGGAGCAGCGCCTGAGGCTCTGAAGGAATACGAGGCGGTTCTCAAGACGGCACCCCGCCGCTTCAACGCCACGGCGGGTGCCGCCAAGGCGGCCGACAAGGCCGCTGACAAGACGAAAGCCCGCGCCTACGCGATACAGCTTTTAGAGATTGCCAAGGGCGCGGAGACCTCACGGCCGGAGTTGGAATGGGCTCGCATCTATCTGCTCGGCAAATGACCTGACCGTTTGCCCAGGTTCGGGCCGGTGAACGCGCTATTCAGATCTTGGATCAGGGAAGCCCATAGCGGATATGAACGAACCCCAGGTCGGACTCGACCCTGATTCCGAGGGACTGAGCAGATTCGTTCAACTACGCGATGACTTGGATCAATAGCTGAAAGTTGTTTACTCCCTGGCATGGATGCATTTCGAAGGGATTCGTTCCAAAGGAAGCGTTTGGCATCGCGCTGAGGCGAATAACATCGGCTGAAGGCTTGAGCTTCCTCCAATGAGCCGGGATTGCCCATCGCTGGTAAGCTGGACATCGAGAAGTTTCGATGCCACTTCAATCCGTCGTTTTGAGCGATCCTGAAATTCTTGGTGGAACGCCGTGCTTTCGTGGAACTCGCGTGCCTGTCGATTCCATGATCGACTGCCTGGAAGCAGGCGACAGTCTGTCTGAATTTCTCGACAACTTTCCTTCCGTAAGCCACGAGGCTGCTATAGCCGCTCTTGAAGAGGCCAAGGCGCTATTGACCAGTCCGAGATGAGGATTCTTCTCGACGAAAATTTACCTCGCAAGTTGTGTGCATACCTAATTGGTCTAATTTGCCACACGGTCGTCGAATGTGGATGGTCGGGCAAGAAGAATGGAGAGTTGCTAGCTCTGGCCGATCCCGAGTTTGACGTCCTCTTGACGCTCGACAAGAACCTCCCCTACCAGCAGAATCTAGATACGAAACGAATTGCTGTGCTGATCGTTCGGGCGCGGTCAAACCGAATTCAGGACCTTCTCCCGCTCATTCCAGAATGCCTTTCAGCGCTGGAGAGCATCGAGCCGCAACGAGGTGCAAGACGTAATCAATCGGCCTCAGCTTCGAACCAAGTTCCGGCAAATGACGGACGAGGTTGTCGCCGAATTTATCGCTCGAATTGAACGCATCGCCTTCCGGGTAGAGGACGTCGGAACACACATCACTTTGGCTCGCGACCCAAAAAATGAACCCTATCTCAATCTGGCCGCCCATGTTCAGGCCAACTATCGGGTATCTCGTGATCGTGATCTTCTTGAGGGTAAGGATGCTATCGTCCAAACGATGCGCTATCTGCGAATAGTAGATCCGGTTACTTTCCTAATTGAAGTTCGTTCGCTGATTCGCAGCTCACGAAGGGCAAAACTAGTCTATGCCTTGATCTCCACCAGTTGCTTCGTCGCGATCCCAACAGGGCGATCAATAGGAATGCCCGCGCAGGCCAGCAGCGTCGTCAAAAGATCTCCTTGATTTCCCTTCGTGTCCGCATAAAAGCGGCCGGTCTTGAGTGACCCGCCGCCCTTGCCGGCAATCACAAAGGGGAGGTTTTCACGCGTGTGCTGATTCCCGTCCTCGAGGCCCGATCCCCACATCATGATGCAGTTATCAAGCAAAGTGCCGTCGGCTTCTCGCAGGCCATGCATCTTCTTAACCATGTAGGCGAACTGGGCGATGTTGAATGCCGTAATGCTGGCGACCTTACGCACCTTTTCCTTTTCGTTCTGATGATGGGTTTGCGAGTGATGCTGGTCGTTGAAT
>JBKJUN010000839.1:0-3055 GCA_046590555.1 Bryobacter sp.
CATGTGGCTTGCCGAAGCCGCAGTCGTCGGCAAGCCACATGAAATCACCGGCCAATCCGTCTGCTGTTTCGTCACTCTGAAGAAGGGCGACTACGACCACGAAGTGATTGGCAAAGAACTACGCCAATGGGTCGGCCACGAAATCGGTGCCTTCGCCAGACCTGAAGAAATCCGCTTCAGCGATGCTCTGCCCAAAACCCGCAGCGGCAAAATCATGCGCCGTCTGCTGCGTGAACTCGTCACCAACAACACAGTAGTCGGCGACGTAACAACGCTCGAAGACTTAAGCGTGATTACCAAGCTCGCCGCCCAGCACGACGACGAAGCCTAAAGAGATCAGAGCGAGTCTGTCTGCCGGATTCCCAGACGTTTCGGGAATTCGGCAGGCAAATAAACCGTCTGAAACAACCAATCCCAAACCGCAAAAGTAATCGCAAAGTTACGATCCTGCGGGCCGGCATCCGGGTGTACGTGATGCCAAGTATGCATCTCTGGCGAATTCACAATGTACTTGAGAAATCCAATCCGCACGCGAAGATTGGCATGCGCAAAGTGCCCAACAGCCGTGCTGATGATGGCACATCCAAACGCAGCCTCTGCCGAAAAGCCGAGCAGCGTAGCCGGCACATAAAGCACCATCTGGTAAACCACAATCTCAAACCAGTGAAAGCGCCAATTGCTCAGCCAGTCCATATCGGTGGAGCTGTGATGCGTCTTGTGAAATTGCCACAGCGCAGGCACGCGGTGCATCAGATTATGCACCAACCACTGTAAAAAATCTTTCGAAACCAGCAGCACAACCGTCTGCAGCCAGAGCGGTTGCGACGCAAGTCCGTTCAACTCAAACAGGTTGCGCAACGGCAAAATCGTGGCAGGCGGAAGCGTCCGCGTAATCCAGATCGCAACCAAAGCCCCAACTACTTCCGCATTAAAGAACAGGTAAAGAAGATCCAATCCGAATTCCCGGCGCAGAAATCCCTGTCGTGCCTCGCGCGGCCAAATCCGCTCTGCCACGCTCAACAGCAATCCAGACGCAATCAGGAATATCGAATAAGGCAACATGTGGGTGCTACGTTATTAGTTTATGTGGATCTCAAAAGAATTGCTCGCCCGTCACTTTGAATACTCTCTTTGGGCATCCCTCAAGGTCCTCGAAGTAGCCGAACAGTTGCCCCTCGACGCCATCGAAAAAGATCGCGGCAACAGCTTCGGGGGCATTCTCGCCACCCTCACTCACATCTTCCTCGCAGACCGGGTCTGGTTCAAGCGCTTCAGCGGCGACCCTCACTTTTCTTTTGCTCAACCCGGAGACTCCTTCGACCTGACCAAACTCAAATCAGAATGGCCAAAAGTAATGCACGAATTCACCACCTGGATTCGTGCCCAGGAAGACTCACAATTCGAAGAACGCCTATTCTGGCGCAACATCAAAGGCGAGGACAAAGACGAGTTGATGTACAAGATTCTCCTGCACATAGTCAATCACGGCACCTACCACCGCGGCCAGGTGATCACCATGATCAAGCAGGCCGGTGGCGAAGTCGTATCTACCGACCTCGTCTACTACCCCGGGATGTAGATCGATCTAATTCACGTTCACGAGCGAAATTTCTTTATCGCCAGTCAGAAACGCCACCCACTTGCCATCGGGCGAAAACACAACCCGTGCCACACGATGAGGCGCGGCAATCGTCTTGGTAATCTTCCCGGCGGCCAGGTCCCACACCGACAACTTCACTGGATTCTTGAGAGTAATCACATCAAATCCACCAGTCACCAGCGTCCGCCCATCCGGCGAAATCGCCAGCGAAGCAATCGTCTCACCATGCCCTTTCAGCTTGCGATTCAAGGCAAAAGTCCTGGTGTCCCAGATGTATACCGTCTCGTCCAGCCCAGCCATGATCAACTGCTTCCCATCCGGGCTAAACGCGGACGCAAACATCGCCCCAGTCATATCCTCAACCTTGCGAACCAACTCACCCGACTGCGTCTTCCAGACGCGAATGTCGTTGTCGTAATTCGCACTCACCACAGTCTCGCCATCGGGTGAAAACGTAAGACCGGCCGATCCGCCAATCCCGTCCGGCAGACTATGTTTCTCTTTGCCACTGGCCAGATCCCAAATGCGAACCGTGCGCTCATCTGGCTTCGATGTAGCAACAAAGCGTCGATCATTCGAAAGCGCGAGGGTACCGGTTGGTGCTCCATTGATCAACTGCAACTGCCGGTCTGCACTCAGATCCCAAATCTTCATAGACTTGGTTTCCTCATTGGCATCCACCATCAGGTCAGCAGACAACAATGTTGTGCGCAGCCCAAACTTTTTGTCTGAAACCAGCTTGCCCGAGGCCAGGTCCCAAGTCCGGATATGGCCATCCCTACATCTGCTCGTAATCGACTTCCCATCCTTTGAAAAGAAGATCGATGCGGGTGCGGATTCAGAGTTCAAACTCCGGTCAGCACCTGCCAGATTGAGCACCAACGCAACAAATAGCAAAGTTCTAGTCATGAATTAAGCCTTCTCAAGAACGATGTCAAACGTGATCTCGGCATGAGCAGGCTGCGCCGCTGTAGCTCCACCCTCAAACAGCTTCACCGGCAGCACCAACTCCTTGTTTTGAGCGATCTTGTTCCAGTGCTTCTCAGGGTTGCCTTCATAGAACGGGTCAGTAGCAAAGTAAGCCTGTGTAATCAGTGTCTTATGCCCGGGTGCAGTAATCAGGTAATGGATATGCTGCGCGGGCCGATCGGCATAATGCCCGGGCATCACAGTATCGACGCCATAAACTCCCTTGGCATCGGGCGACAACTTCGCCCTATACTTGTAGCCCTTCGTATCATAAAGCCCGCCATGATCGGCGTGCCAGAGATCCACCTTGGCCCCTTCCACTATCTGCCCCTTGGTATTGAGAACACGGCCACTTACTTTGAGCGGGAAGCCAGGGTCACCAGGCGCACGCAGCACCCGCTGATCGGGGGCACCCTTGCGAAAGAATGGTCCCAGCACCTCAGCCGAGGTCGGCTTGTGCGATTGCTCTTCAGCAGCTTCCCAAAA
>JBKJUN010000989.1:0-21891 GCA_046590555.1 Bryobacter sp.
AACGGGGCGAGCCCCCGAGGCAACACCTACAACGTAGACGGGTTGAGCATCACATCGAACATCACAAATGGAACTGCGAATCTGGGCGTGAACCCCGAGGCAGTCGAAGAGTTGACGGTAGAGACAAACACATTTAAAGCTGAGCAGGGCCTGGGTAGCTCGATTGTTGTTTCGATCACCAGCAAAGCAGGCAGCAATCAGTTTCATGGTGCAAGCAACTACTGGTTTACCAATCAGGACATGCGGGCACGAACCAGCCTGCCGTTTATTGCCGCCTATGCTCCTTTCAGGCGGAATAACGTCAGTGGCGCCTTTGGCGGTCCCATTCAAAAAAACAAAACATTCTTCTTCGCCGCTGTAGAAATGCTTCGACAGACCGATGCCACGGCAAGCGTCGAGACGATTGAGAGTCCGGAGTTTGTAAATTGGGCGAAAGCTGCATTTCCCAGTTCGCTGGGAACCCGGTTGCTAACGGAGTATCCGGCGACTGCGGTGTCCATCACAAATCCAGCCTTTCGTACGGCCCAACAAGTAATCGGCGCTGACTGCGGCACAGCCGCTGCATCCAACATCCCGTGTGCGCTGCCAGTGCTTGCGCAAGGCACGTGGGGACGGGCTCCGCGTCGAAACGGCCTGCAATACAGCTTCCGAGGCGACCGCTACTTTCGCGAAGGCAAAGACCGTATCTTCGGCAGCTTCATTCGTAGCGAGTCCGACAACAACAATTTGGATCCTCGCCCCTCGTTCATCAACAACAGCAACCGCTTTGTGAATGCCTTCCAGACCAACTACACCCACACCTTTAAACCAACAATTCTGAACGAATTTGCAGTCTCTGGAAATCGCGTCAACGGCTTCAATGGCTTCGATGCCAAGTTACGTATCCCCTCGATTGGCATTGCAGGTTCACGAGGGCTGGGCGTTGGCGGTGGATTGTTCGTACAAAACAACTGGAATTTCCGCGACGTGCTGACCTGGGTCAAGGGTTCGCACTCGCTCAAATTTGGCGGCAACTACTTCTGGGGAAATGATTGGGCTGACTTTCCACAAGGCAATAGCCGCCCGACGTTCAACTTCAATAATCTGCTCGACCTGGTCAAAGACCAGCCCTTTTCTGGCTCAGGTGCGGCCAGAGACCCGCTCACCGGGCAGTTGAAGCGGTACACCTTCGGAGCCAAGGCAGACACTTTGGGCTTGTTTGTGCAGGATGAATGGAAGGTCCGCTCCAATCTGACGCTAACTCTCAGCCTTCGCTACGACGACTTCGGAAATGCCAGCGGCATACGTGACTTTATTTACACCAACCTCTTCGTGGGTCAGGGATCCACCTATGTGGATCGATTCCGCAATGCTTCGATCAAGCGGACAGAGGCTCAGTTCCCCGGACGAGTTGCTAATAACTGGAGTCCGCGCTTTGGGTTTGCCTGGTCTCCGGGCAAGAGCCGCAAGTGGAGTGTTCGTGGTGGCGTTGGTCTCTACTATGACTGGATCACCCTCGGCGAATCGATCGACCGCGTAAACATCAATCCACCGAACTTCCTCTTCCCGAGCGTCGGGCAATTACTGCCGATCAAACCGGTATTTGGAATCGGAAATTCGGATGAATATCCCTATGGCTTCACCCTTCCCGCAATCCCATCCGTTGGACTCGACTCCCGCGGTGGTCTTGCCGGCGTGCAGACTGCTGTCGGTGGGCTTGACCCCAACCTGAAGGCACCGCGGACTTTGAACTATCTCGTGGGCGTAGAACGTGAAATCAAAGGAACTGTCGTTGGTGTCAATTACAGCGGCTCCTACTCGGTGGATGGCCTTGTTGGTACCGATTTCAATCGAATTGCCGGGGATCTGATTGACGGCCGTCTGGACCGCATCAATCCCAGCTTTGGCCAGATGACCTACATCGTTAACTCCAACACCATCCGGTACCAGTCGATGATCCTGTCGGCAAGGCGGCGCTTTGGCAACCGGGGCACGATGCAAGGTTCCTATACGTTAGGCAATACGAAGGATTACTATCAAGGCGGCTCGCGTTCCACGGGTGCCGGAAACATTCCCGACCCGGCTCGGCTGCGAGATTTCAGGGCAGACTCTGCCTTTGACGTTCGCCATCGCATTTCGGCCTCTGGGGTCTATCGCTTGGGCACACCATTTAGGAGCAACGTGATTTCCAAACATGTTCTCGGCGGTTGGGAGATTGGCTCGACGATCATTGCCCAGACCGGCACCCCCTACTGGATTACCAACAACGGTGGCTTCAATCCAATCCGTGATGCGGCCGGAAACGTCACTGGCTTCCGGCCCTTGAGTGGCGACTACAATGCAGACGGAGTGAATTTTGATCTTCCGAATATTCCTTCGAGCTTTGTGTCAAAACCCGCCCGGGATCAATTCCTGGGTGCCAACGCTGGGCGCGCTGCATACGACATCAACGCCGTCACAGCACCAAGCGTAGGCACGGTAGGCAACAGTCCTCGAAATGCCTTCCGGCAACAGGGTGTCCTTGCAGTCGATGCCAGCGTCATCAAGAACATTCGCCTGCCGATTCTGGGCGAGGCCGGGAACTTGCAGTTGAAGTTTGAATTCTTCAACGCGATTAACCGCGTAAACCTGGGTGGAGTCAATAGCAACGTCGCCGACCCGAACTTCGGCCGCATTATTGGGCAGAACGGCAATGCGGGTCCAAGAACTGTTCAAATCGGAGCGAGGATTGCTTTTTAGCTGGATTCTGTTTTTCTTTCTGGCGGCGGTGCCGGCACTGGCCGGCATTGCCGCCATTCGTGATCTCTTGAAATCGGGGAAATTTGCCGAGGCCAACCAGGCATGCGATCAGGATTTGAAGACCCAGCCATCCAATGCAGCCCTCTGGACGTTGAAGGGATTCTCGCTGCGAGGGATGGGCGATAACAGCGGTGGCTTGAAAGCCTTTCGAAGCGCCCTGAGACTATCCCCGGCTTATGCCCCCGCACTGCAGGCAGCAGCACAGTTGGAATTTGAAGCTCGGGATCCGAGGGCGCAAGCTACACTCGCCGCGATCGTGAGGTTAGAGCCCGCGAATCCAGTTGCGCATTCCATGCTGGGCGAACTTGCCTTTGAAAACCGGGACTGCGTAACTGCTTTGACACACCTCTCCAAGGTGGAACAAAAGCCGATCGTACGTTGGCAACAAGGTGTTTGCCATTTTTCGCTGGAACGGTGGAAAGAGGCAGCTACAGACTTTGAACTGCTTTTGAAACTGCGCGAACACCCACCCACTCGTTTCAATCTGGCTTTAACCTACTGGCGAGCTGGCAGCGCTGCTCAGGCACTAGAGGCGCTTCAGGGCCTCGACGACGCCGATTCGTTGAGCTTGCGCGGTGCTGCCTTGAAAGCATTGAAGCAAGTTCCTAAGGCACTCGAAGTACTTCAGGCTGCTGTGCGACAGTATCCGAACGATGAGCGGCTCTTCCAGGAACTGGCTTTGCTTTGTCTCGATCAGAATGCAATTGAACTTGGCGTCTCGATTCTGGAAGCCGGTGTACGAAACAATCCAGCCTCAGCTCGACTGCTGACGGCGCTGGGTGTATTTCGTGTTCGCCTTGGAGAGACGGACAAGGGCGATGCGCTCTTTGCAGAAGCACGGCGATTGGCGCCAAAGAGCAGGCTTGGAGAAGTCGGGACAGCATCTACATTGATGCAGCTGGGACTTGCTGCGGAGGCTGTGAAGGTATTGCGCAAACTACCTGTCGACGAGCCGATGGTGGCATTGACGCTGGCCCGGGCATTGCTATTTGATAGGCCTTCGGCATCGGACAAGACTGAAGCCAGAAACTTATTAGCTGCAGTGATTGCGCGTGAACCATCTAGTGTTGCGGCCAGGAGCTTGCTGGGCAAAACGCTGGCGCAGGATGGAGCGACACCCCAAGCACTCGTGCACCTGGAGGCAGCCTTGAAGTTGGACCCTTCACATCGCGCGACGGTTTATCAACTCATGACGATCTACAAGAAGCAGGGCCGCCAAGTCGACGCTTCCCGAATGGGGGCGAAGCTGCGAGAGTTGTTGGCGAGAGAGAAGGCTGAGGAATTCGAAGCGCAGGAGTATCAACTGTCGCTAGCTCCAGTGCTGCCATAAGGGGAGAGGGCCGGCGAACCTAGGGCGTGATGGGTTGAGTGCGGGACACCTTCGGCTACAGCCCAAATTTTCCGAAAAACGCGGAGGGACAAATCTATTAAAGGCCGGTAACGCTATAACTTGAGGACACGCTCACCCTTACTCGCATACCAGTAATGCGATTGCACCCTCGCGGCACATGCTTCCGCCTAAGTCACCTCGACGTCGTATTCCCTCATCCGCACATCCAACGAGCGCATGCCCATCTTTTTCGCCCCGGCCTGGAAACTAAAGTGCAGTTCATCGACTTCATCGAGAAACAAGTTCCGCTGCTGGACTCCAGTTGCGCACCTTCACGGAGAGCGAGGTCAAGATAGGCTGCAACAGATGCGTCAATGACGAGTCGGGCTATTAGGGCCGGACGTAATCAATGCAATTTCAGATGGTCCACCTTTTTGGGTCAGCTCTCACCTGCTTTTGGAGTCCGGGAATTCCTTTCACTGCATCGCGCCTGCTACTGTGCAGTTCCGCGATGTTGGCCTGAGCGTATTCAATAGCCAATTCCTCTTCTGCTTCAACAGGAACGGGCTTCTGTCAGAAATTGGAATGATGCGGCTGACGCTCTCAGTGACTCTATAAGCGTAAGTCCTAAGCCAGGCCAGCGTTGCCTTGAAAACGAACGCAACGAGAAGGACAGCTGAAGGGCATCGGCCTGAACAGGCTCAACTTCATCCGCCCATTATCCTCGCAAGGTCACACGTCTTCCCGCAACCAAACAGTTAGATGGAAAGGCTTAGCCTAAGTGCTTGACTGCGATTCCGAATCTGGCCGTTGGCGCAACAGTCGCAGTTGTTCAAGTTCTTTCTTGAGTGGGTCCCAGTAGAGGCGATCCGCTGCTCGTTCAGCCTTTTCTTCAGCTTCGAGGCAGACTTCAATGCCTTCGCGATTTTGACGAATGGCGGCAACTACTGCTGCGCGAGAACTGGAACCAGCAGCTTCTGAAAAATTGCAGACTACTTCAAGCAAAATCTCCGGGGTGCGTAGTTCAGCTAGCCAGAAATCGACTTGCTGGGGACTCGGATTTGGACTGGAAAAGTAGTCTTGCTCCACGAGTCGCCGAATCATCGGCCAGTCTTTGTCGCGTTGGGTTTTCTTTGCCAAAACCAGGTCTGGCAGTGAAAGCACTTCTACTACCTCACCGTCGATTTCTATTGTGGCTCGACGCTCCCATAGGGTTTCAAAGGACGCTACACCGCGGAGTCGCGCCATAAGATCGATCCGAAGCGAATCGACTCCGGGCAGGCGGCACCGGAAGTGCACTGCATGGCCTTTGGCGAGTACTGCCCGGCTGAGTGTTGGCACCGCAATCGGAAGGGCATCCAGTTCAACGAGTGCCATCGCCAAGCGGTCGAGATTGGCTTCATCGAGAAGGATCACCAGGTCGAGGTCGCGACTAAACTCAGCGGCACCGTACAATACGCACGCTTGGCCGCCCATCAACAACGAGTGCACGCCATTCTTCCGGATCAAAGAAAGGGCTTTGAGTATCAGGTTCAGGGGCGAGAGATCCTCCTAGCGCCAAGTAGTTTTGCCAGAGCTTTTCTGATTCACGCCAGCGCTCTTGAGGTGTCATGAAGTACCATTCAGCCCATTCGGCCCCTTCGAGATCTTCTGCGAGAGCACGGCGATCCATAATTCTAGAATACTCCGCCAGAGAATGCGTTGCGGGCTTCAATTGACGTGAGTTGGCTGAGCACGAAGCTTGGCATAGGCGAGGCAAGCTGGAATGTCCGCTTCTGTGAGCGATCTAAAGTCCTTTACGATCCCTTCGTGACTCATACCAGACGCTCAATATTCCAGCACTTCATAAACAGTCATTCGCAAGTCACAAATGCACGGCTTGCCACTGCACTTGCCTGCTTCGATTGTGATGATTTCGGCCTTTCCCCTAATTCGAAATGCGTCATGCCGGCACCAGGTGTAACCGGACCGGCAGTATGCAAACGCTTCCTGCAAATGGAATTCCTCTGCATCGCCGACGCCGAAAAACCTCCTGGCAGCTCCCCAACGAAATCTAATACTATGTCCAAACCAACAAAGGCGACATCTCGATAGAAAACCTCCTCCAAGTCAAAAACTCGTTGAAATGGACCCACAAGCCGGCGTCGAACTCGCCAAACGCATCATCCGCTACTTCGTCGACAAGCTTAACGCCAAACATAATCTAAATCTGCCGCCTGAACAAAAACCTTAAACAACAACTTAAAACCAACCCGCCCGGCACAGTCCAAAACAACGCGAGGCAAGCCAGGCCGCCAATCCACTAATTCAGCGATGGGCGGCCGGGGGCCTATTAATTAAACCTACGCTCCTCACAGCTACTGAAGCCTCAAACTGAAGCATTCAAACTGAAGCCGCTTGACTTGAGTGGGGCTGAAAGTTTATAGTAAAGGTCTTGTTTTTAATAATTTAGCTACTAGTTCTCGTCTCCCAAGGAATTCAGCTCATGATCAAGCTCGACATCATCAACGAAGTGGTTTCGAAAACCGGCATCACCAAAACCAAGGCTGAAATGGCCGTCGAGACCGTGTTTGAAAGTATGAAGCGCGCACTGGGGCATGGGGAGCGCATTGAACTTCGTGGCTTCGGAATCTTCAACGTCCGCCCTCGCAAAACCGGCATTGGCCGCAACCCCCGCACTGGCGACGAAGTTGCGATTCCGCCCGGCAAAGCAGTTCGCTTCAAGCCCGGCAAAGAACTTCAGACTCTCTAATCCAACCGAGTGATTATCGAAGAGCAGCAGCGGCCAAGATACTTTCTTGACGCCACCCTGTTACTAATTACCCTTTGGACCACCTGCGCCGCAGGCTCGCGTATGGTCTACAACTTTGATAACAATCTGCCTGCATTTCGATTTGAGCCAGATGCCCTCGCCCTCTTCGACGCTTTCCTCAGCCCAGCCGCCCTGTTTGCCGGCCTATCGTTTGCTCTCCCACTCATCGTGATTCTGCTGGCTCACGAACTCGGTCATTACTTTGCTTGCCTCTATTACCAGCTCGACGTCACGCTCCCTTACTTTCTGCCTGTACCAACCTTCATCGGCACATTCGGCGCCTTCATTCGCATCCGGTCTATCATCTACTCGCGCACCGTTCTCTTTGACGTTGGAATCGCCGGGCCACTGGCGGGCATGGTGGTGCTGCTGCCATTCCTCTTCTTTGGAGTCTGGATGAGTCACGTTTCCCCGGTAGCGATCGAGGGTGATCTTGTCTTCGGCACGCCCCTGATCATCCGCTTCTTTGAATCGATCTTCTTTCCGGGCATACCCGCAGATTCGATCTACCTGCATCCGATGGCACGTGCCGCTTGGGTAGGCGTCTTTGCAACAGCGCTCAACTTGCTTCCTATCGGGCAGCTCGATGGCGGCCACATCGTCTATTCGTTGACCGGGAAATTGTCAAAGAAAATTTCTCTCATTGCCATCGCGATGCTTGTGCCTCTCGGCTACTTCTATCCGCCTTGGTGGGGCTGGGCCATTGCCTTATATTTTTTGGGCAGAAGACATCCTCAAATCTATGATGATTCCTCGCTGAATCCCCAACGCCGTGCTTTTGCCGCTTTAGCGGCGCTGATATTTCTACTCTGCTTCATGATTGCTCCGCTACGCTATTAATGTCGATGAAGATCTCGGCCGCCATCATTACGCATAACGAAGAACTCAAGATTGCTCGCGCGATCGAGAGCCTGCGCTGCTGTGACGAAATCGTTGTCATCGACAGCGGCTCAAACGACCGCACCGTGGAGCTAGCTCAAAACCATGGGGCACGGGTAATCGAAACGCACTGGCGTGGCTATGCGGCACAGAAGAACTTCGCTTCGGAGTGCTGCGAAAATGATTGGGTCCTCAGCATCGACGCCGACGAAGCGCTAAGTGAAGCCCTTGAAGGTGAGATCTGGCACCTCAAGAAACATGGTGCCCATTTCGACGGATACACAATGCCCCGGCTGGCTCAATATTTAGGCCGCTGGATTCTGCATTCCGGTTGGTATCCAGACCGCAAGGTAAGATTATTTGATCGTCGAAAAGCTAAATGGGAGGGCGAATACGTCCATGAAAGCGTGGCTGTCCATGGATCTGTAGGGCACCTCGACACGAACCTTCTTCATTACACATGCGATTCTCTGAGCGAGCACCTGCGCACGATGGATCGCTATACTACTCTCGCCGCAGAGCAACTCATTGATGACAAGCGATCGATCACCTGGCGGCACATGGCCATCGACCCGGCCTGGACTTTTTTCAAAAGCTACATACTGCAACGGGGATTCCTCGACGGCCCTGAAGGACTCGCGATTGCTTATATGGCAGGCATCTACACCTTTCTCAAGTACGCCAAAGCAAGGAACATGGCACCTCACCGATGAAGATCCTTCTTGCCGATTCGGGTTGGAAAATGCGCGGTGGTCAATGGCAGACTCTATATCTCGCAGAAGGCTTGCGCGAACAAGGTCACCATGTGACAGTGCTGGTGAGACAAGGCTCGCTTCTCTGGGATCTTTGCGGCCAGTCGCGCCTCGAAACAAAAGAGGTCGGTCTCACTACTATGCTCACTTACAGTCGCAACCAGGACATAGTGCATGTGCAGGATTCTCACTCCCATACCCTCGCGGCGCTCGCCAGCCTGAGCCCTTTTTTTGTATCCCGTCGAGTCGCTTTTCCAGTGAAGCAAACCTGGGCCTCGCATAAGAAGTACGCGCGGGCCGCTGGCTACCTTGCCGTCTCTCAAGCTGCCGTACGCGAACTGAAGCGAGTCAATATTCCGGCTGATCGCATTCGAGTTGTCTACGACGGAGTGCCAGACATCCATCCGGCGGCATTGCAGCAACACATTGCAGGACTCAAGAGCGAGGACCCGGGCAAGATGAATGCGTTGATGCAGTTGAGCTGCACGGAAGTATCGGCTGAACTCATCCTCAGCGAGAATCTATCCGATGCACTTAAAGGCGGCCTGCTTTTTCTTTACCTCAGCGAGAGCGAAGGTCTCGGCTCGGCAGTACTGCTGGCAATGGCTGCCGGCATGCCCATCGTTGCCAGCCGGGTTGGCGGTCTGCCAGAAGCGGTAGACGAAGGCTTCTCCGGACTCCTTGTTCAAAACAACAAGACGGCAGTATCAAAGGCGATTCAAGCTGTCCGGGAGGATCGAAACCTCGCACTCCGCTTTAGCGAGAATGCCCGCCGTCGCTACCTGCAACTTTTCACCCTGGAACACATGGTGGCAAACACCCTCACGGCCTACAAGGAGCTCCAAAATGTCTGACACAGTCCTGGTGGCGTCAATTGCCGCCCTCTTCGGGCTTTTGATCGGCAGTTTTCTGAATGTTTGTATCTTCCGCTTGCCGCGCGACCTCAGCGTAGTTCACCCCCGGTCTTTTTGTATCGCGTGTGAAAAACAAATCGCCTGGTACGACAACATCCCTGTCGTGAGCTATTTGATCCTGGGTGCCAAATGCCGCAATTGCGCTGCTCCTATTTCATGGCGGTATCCAGCGGTTGAACTCCTCACCGGCTTGTTCTTCTTTGCCTCCGTGATGCGATTCGGCACCACCCCGGACGCGATCAAGCTCTGCATCTTTTGCGCTCTGATTCTCGGTCTGACCTTCATGGATTTTGAAGAGCGGATTCTGGCTGATGAATTTACCGTCGGTGGGATGATTTTCGGTTTCCTTCTCAGCTTCTTTGTTCCAATGCCGACCTTTATAGGCCATTTCATTCTTCCTACAAACTGGAAGGAATCTTTTCTGAGTCTTGGAGAAGCTTTGCTTGGTGGGCTTTTACCCGCATTCGTTCTATGGGGAATTGGCGAGCTCTACTATCGCTTTCGAGGCCGCGAAGGTCTTGGCTTTGGCGACGTAAAGATGATTGCCATGATCGGGGCCTTCTACGGATTGCAGGGCTCACTGCTGACTCTGATTCTCGGCAGTCTTGCGGGGTCGGTGCTGGGCCTTCTCTTCATCGCGCTCAGCAAAAAAGACGCTACAACCTACGAACTTCCATTTGGGTCTTTCCTCGGTGTAGCAGCCCTTGTCCCTCCCTTCTTCTACGTGGAAGCATCGAGTGGCATCGTTGTACCATGGTGAGTTGTAATGAATGATTTCTTCGAGACACTGAAACCCGGCTCTGAGGAATGGATCCTGGCAAAGAGCCTCGATCCTGCGCGCATGCCGCGACACATTGCCGTCATCATGGACGGGAATGGCCGCTGGGCCAAGCAGCGCCACTTGCCCCGCATTGCCGGTCACAAAGCTGGCGTCAATAGTGTCCGCGAAATCGTTGAATCCTCAGCGCGGCTTGGCATTGAGGCACTCACGCTCTACGCCTTTTCTACGGAAAACTGGAAGCGCCCCACCCTCGAAGTACAGGCACTTTGGCAACTCCTACGGCTCTATCTTCGTTCTGAGCTCTCCACCCTGCGTGAGAATAATGTTCGACTCACATCGATCGGTCGTATCGAAGAACTCCCCGGGTATGTACAAACCGAACTGGCACACGTTATCGGCCTGACCGCCGCAAACACGGGGCTTCAACTCAATCTGGCGCTCAACTACAGCGGCCGCACCGAACTCGTCGACGCCGTCCGTGGCATCATCGCTTCTGGTGTGCCGGCCGACGCAATCGATGAAGAGTTGATCGAGCGCCATCTCTACACGCATGGCCTCCCCGAACCAGACCTGCTGATCCGCACCTCGGGTGAAATGCGTGTCAGCAACTTTCTTCTCTGGCAGATTGCCTACAGTGAGCTCGTCGTTTCGACGACTCTGTGGCCAGACTTCCGCTGCCGCCATCTGCTTGAAACTCTTCTTGAATACCAACGAAGAGAACGTCGCTTTGGCGGAGTTGGAGAGACAGTAATGGCTGCAAAGGAATCCGACTCCGTTGCTGTCGGCGTTGCCTCGCGATGAGACGGATCATTACCGCTGCCTGGCTGGTTCCCTTCGGCATATACAGCATCTTCTTCGCACCGTCCTGGCTCTTTATTGTGGCCGTCTGCTTGCTGTCTGTATTCTGCTTCCGTGAATTTGCCCGCATGGTCGAGAACCAGGGCCTGATCAGCTTCAGCCTTACTGGCTATGTTGCTGGCCTTGCGCTGCTGACTCTTCCAGACATTGGCTGGACATCCGTTGCGCTGCTTCCACTGCTGGCACTTGGCCTGAGCCTGCGGGTCATAGACTTCAAGACGGGCTTCGCCAGCGCAGGGGCCCTTGTCTTAGGAATGCTTTACATCTTTGGGGCCTGGCGATGCGGAATTGCGCTTCACGAGAAAAGTCATCACTGGCTCTTCTTTGCTGTGGCCCTCAACTGGACAGGCGACGTCGCTGCTTACTACAGCGGGCGCGCCTTCGGCAAACACAAACTCGCTCCTTCAATCAGCCCTGGCAAGACGATCGAAGGGGCTTTGGGTGGCGTCCTCGCTAGCGTACTTTTTGGTTGCATCTACCTGCCCAAAGTACTGCCGGAGGTGAGCATCCTTGGGGCTGCCCTACTTTCGATCATCGGCAATGTAGCAGGGCAAGTTGGGGACTTATCCGAAAGCGCCCTCAAGCGCGGTGCCAACATGAAAGACTCTGGCACCATGCTGGCTGGTCATGGTGGGTGGCTCGACCGCCTCGACTCCAGCCTTTTCTCAATGCCAGCCATCTATTGGACCCTGATATCCTACTCCCGCTGGCATTAATCTTATGTCCTTACCCAACCCCGAGCCAATTCTCTTCCTGATAGAAGCTTTCCGCCGCTCACAGGCGATGTTCACAGCCGTCGAACTCCACGTCTTCGACCACCTGGAACACGCGCCGCTCGGCGCCCATCAACTCGCCTCGCTGATACAGGCTAACCCTGACGCACTGGAGCGGCTGCTCAACACTTGCGTCCATCTCGAACTCCTCACCCTCGAAAACGGTGCCTACGCCAACCCACCTTTATCTTCTACTTACCTCACACGTACTTCGCCCAACTCGCTAATCGGCTACATCGAGTATTCACAGAAGGCACTCTGGCATCTTTGGGCCAAGCTCCCGGATGCGGTACGTGAAGGCACACACCGTTGGGAACAGGTCTTTGGTGGTCAGGGAGAACTTTTCTCGCACTACTACAAGACTGAAGAAGATAAGCGCCGGTTCGTAATGGGTATGCATGCCTTTGGTCAGATCAGTTCGCCCAAGGTAGTGAAGGCCTTTGACCTCTCGGGCTTCCACCACATCGTGGATCTTGGTGGCGCTACGGGCCACCTGCCAATTGCTGCTTGCCAAGCTTATCCGAATCTCACAGCGAGCGTCTTTGATCTGCCGGCGGTGTTGAATGTCTCACGCGAAGTGATCGATGCAGCAGGCCTCTCAGCCCGCATCGACACCATAGGTGGCGACTTCTTTGCCGACCCCTTTCCTAAGGCTGATCTGTTCGCGCTGGGCCGGATTCTGCATGATTGGACACGCGCCAAGATCGACTTGTTGCTGAAGAAGATTTACGAGTCGCTGCCTGAAGGCGGTGCCATTCTGATCGCTGAGAAGTTGCTGGATGAATCTGGCGTCAAACCCCTCTGGACACTGCTTCAGTCCCTCAACATGCTTGTGGTTACAGAAGGCAAAGAGCGCCGCCTCAGCGAGTACAAAGAAATCCTCGAGACCGCAGGCTTCCGCGACGTTCAGGGCATTGTCCTCGAGCATTCTCCACTCGACGCGATCCTTGCCCGCAAGTAATGCGGGCTAGCTCGGCAATTTGGCCGTGTGGCGGCCCAAGAGCAGCCAGTCTTCGCCAAACTTCACCCACATCATCATGAAGTGCAACGGCACGATCACACCGCCGGGGTTATGAGCATCCATTTTGCCGTGAACCATCGCGGAGGTGCCATCGCTGCTCACCAGGATGGTCGAGGGTGCGCGTTCTTGAAAATCGATATTGGAACGCACCAACGCGGCGATGCACTCAGCCTTGTTCTCTATTTTGGCGTTGGAGTGGCTGTACATGAGTTCCGGAGCGAGGACAGCGTCGAGCTCGGCCGCGTCACCGACCTTGGCGGCGGCATTAAAGCGGGCAAGCGCAGCGCGGACGGCGTCTTCGGCAGCGGCATTTGGGTTAGTAACATTCATCGTGGGGTAGTCTATCGCATCCCCGCTATGCGATTCATTCTACTTCCGGGTTGGCTTCGGCGGGAATGGGATATCCACTTCAACGTAGCTTCTGATAGCCGCAGAATTAACAGCGGCAACGATGCTCTCGAGGTGAAGTCTAACGTTAGGCCACTGTTGGTCAGTTAAAACCACAATGGCGATCTTTCGGCCGTTCAGGTTCTGTTGATATCGGATGTTCTGGTCGGTGCTAAGAAGGAGATCGTAACCTGCTTCTTCCCCACTTTGGATCAGATCTCCATTCCCCAACTCGTGCCAGCCCAGTTGCGCGGCTCGGGTTACTTCATGTCTGGAAATGCTTCGGGCAATGGATCGGGGGGTACCGTGATCGAACAGAATCTTCACGGCACCATCATCGGCTCTTTTGCAAGGCTCTGGCTCGCGAAATGGAGCACCGCTTGGATTTGATCCAGCGAGACGTCAAACTCCTCGGTAATCTCCTGAGAAGACATGCCAGCTTCCAGATTGAGAAATACCGTCTGCACCGGCATACGAGTGCCCTTAAACACCCATGCGCCGCTCACTCTCCCCGGTACGCTTTCCACCGCCGGGCATTGGGACCAATCGAGTTGAGCCATGATTACCTCTGCTTTCAGCTTAACCCTTGCTGGACCTCCTCTAAGCGGGATGCACCCGATAAACGGCGAATGGGGAAGCAGAGCGTCTCCGCAGGATCCTATCGCTGCGCGGTTATGTTTCAAATAACGACAGGATCACCAATCGGAGCTTGCACCTCCGCCTCCGGAATCTCCTCCACCAAATTGGACATCGGGACTAGTTGCTTGTGGGCTTGGCGCGATTGCGTTCGGCGCTGCGAGTCCGATCACAGTAGTCGTAGTGTTTATCCAAACTTTGTCTTTTCCTGAAAGACGGCGAGCCGTAAAGCCGTGGCGGATTTCGTTCGGCCCGCTTGCCAGCCAGCGTCTGATGACAAGCGCAAAAAAGATCAGGAATGCGCCGAGCAGCATCGGGTCCCAGGTATGCCGCTCCCCGCCGAGATAGGGCTTATTCGTGATTAGAGTGAGGATCGCAACGATTGAGCCCGCTGCGATGACGAAGCGGTCCTTCAGTCGTAGGCCGCGAGCGAGCACGACTGGCGGCAGGCACCAGATCAACGCCCAGGTTGTCCAATAAATCGGCCTTGAGAATTCGGAGGTGGCCGGCGCGGCAAACCACCCCTGCCCGCTCACTTTCGAATCCGAAAGCTGGAGGTTGATCGCCAGATAGATGCCGAACCAGAGAAGTGCTTCGGCGATCGAATACTGTTGGTTTAGAAACGTGAAGCGATGGCGAGGACGTACGGTCATCACGGTCAACAAACCAGCGGCATACAGCGCGGCAACGGCAACGTGACGGGCGGCAGCGGACGAGGTCCAATACGGAGGCAGCCAGACCGCAAAAATCATCGCTCCGAGAAAAAAGTAGGGGAGCCCAAAACGATGCCATATCCAAACCGATAGGATCGACCCAGCAACGGCTGCAAGGAATTCCGCTACGTTCCGTCCTGACGAAAACAAGACTGATCCGCTGGACAAAGTGAAATACATTCCCACACAGACAAACCCGACTGAGCAAACGACGAGGGCTTCCTCAATCCCATATCGATAGAGCCGGGCTCTGGAGGTGGCAAGTTCTGCGGCAACATAAGAAATAGCGGCAAAAGCTAGCAGGAATATCCCTATAGTTTGCTGCGACAATCTTTCTAGAAAGACAAGGAAAAACAACCCCACTGCGGCGCCCACGATGATCAGGGCAAAGAAAAAGATGACGAGCCTGAGGAAGATATTCGTGCGGCGGAGCTCGCAGACACATTCCTGCTGCATCTGTTGCTGCTGCGATTCCGAGAGAAACCCTTCACCCGCCCAGTCTTTGAGCAGACTGCGGGTAAGGAGCGATTCTTCATCGGTTGCGTGGTAGGCCCTCACTGCTCCCTCCCGAAACGGCGTGCGATCCAGACCAGCATGACGAGCATGGCGACTCCACTGACCAGGAAATAAGTCACTACAGCGAAATCCCGCAAGCCACGAAGGAGCATTGAGCTGACGCCCACGTAACCATAAAATGCCGCATACGCAACGAAGGAAAACTGCCGGCGCTTAAGACCCCAGGCAAGAGACGCGCCACAGGCCGCAAGAAGGAAGAGAAACCAGACGACGTGGTTTAGCCGCTCGAAAATACCAGAGAGCAGTGCCCAGAAAAGAACGTTGGCCGCGATATTCAGGTAAGTGCCGAAGAAATGCGGCTTTAAGCCTTGCCGCTCAAGAAATGCCCCCGCGCCACCCACCATTAGGCTGTAGAGGATCGCATATTGCCGGTACTCTGCGTTCTGATTGGATCGCCAGTGCGATATGGCGAGTCCGAAATATCCTGCAAGTGACGTCAAAGCGAGCGACAACACAAAGCGGTTGTCGAAACGATAAGCCAGGAAAAAGTAGAGGCCTGCAGTGGCGAGCAGATAAAGATCCGCCTGTCCGGAAAGTATTTGAAACCGATTCTCAATGTAGGCGAGTTCCACAGTCCAAATGAGACAGCCGAGGTAAAGCACGTAATCGAAGACCAGGCTTGGCGAAGCAACTTCCTTAGGAGACCAGTCAGGCACCCGACAGAAGCTGTACCAAAAACAGGCCGCGAGAATTAAGGTGAGAAGGGACAAAACCAACACATCGCCCAATTGCTGCGACCATGTACTGACAGTCCATCCAAGACCGCCAACAAAGAGCAGAATGCCCGCATACAGGAGAATATTCAGCTCAAGAAAAACGGAAAAAGGTTCCCCACGCGAGAGGCCCGCCAGCAGCGCGTGTTGTTCTGGCGAAATGATTTCGCGCTCTATCCATTGCTCCAATCGAGTAAGGATGGTCATAGAGTAACCATGGTACACACAACGCAACATGGAGCCCGGATGGGCTCCATGTTGTGTACTGCGGCTTGAGATCAATGACGCTTAGTCAGCTTGCGGCTTACGGCGATTTTTCATCTTCTTCGCCCCGGCATCAAACTTCTGCAACTGATCCGCGTTCAGCACTCCAGACAGTTTGTCATGAGTCTTCTGATGAATCGCCTGCAGGTCGTTTTTGGAAGCATTGTTCTTGCGAGCGGTCTGCATCGCTTCTCGCTGCTCCTTCAGGATCGACTGCACCTGAGGCTTTTGATCTTCACTCAATCCAAGCTGTTCGGCCATACGGCCACCGCGCTTGCCACCTTGAGCAAAGCTCAAACCAGCCACCAGCGTCACCATCATCAGCATTCTGAGAATCTTGTTTTTCATAAGTTCTTTCGCTCCTGATGAATGAAACACAATCCACAAACTTGAGTTTCGCGCTGCAGCCCGCAGCGATGTAAAAGTCATGTAAAGCTGCGCGGCCAGGCCGAATTATTTCAACGGAGTCTTGATCTTCACCAAACGCAGCGCTTCAGTGAAGTACATATTCCCTTTGCGTCCACCCTTCTCATAGAGCACCAGCACATCACCTTGAGCATTCACAGCCAGATCGGAATAAGCCGAAATATCCGGATCGATCACTTCAAGCACTCTCCAGCTAAGCCCCTCATCCCAACTCCCCTGCAAGGTCAGGTTGCGGCGCATCGAATTGCGCCCCTTCTTCGTTGCAGCATCTGCATCGACATGATCGGGATTCACAAAGAGCAGGGGCTTCTTAGCTGCCGGATACCGAAGCAAGCTCGCCATGCAAACCGGCTCCTTCAGTTCTGGCACAAACTCAGGTGCTGACCACCCACTCCCGCCATCCTTGCTATAGACCACCGCCCGCCGGAGAGCATCACTCTCGCTACGCAGGTTCATCATCACGCGGCCATCGTTCAACTCAACTGCCACTGTCTCACTTGGATTTCGCAATTGACCAAGGACAATCTCGCCGGTCTTCCAGGTTTTCCCTTCGTCGTCACTGAAGAGGCTTGATACGACGCTGGGGCGATGCGCCTTTCCGCCAGTCGATAGCCATACCGGGATGAGCAGCCTCCCGGATCGCAAGCGAATTCCGTGCCCCGGCCCAGTCGCGATGACATTCCAGTCGTACTGCTTCTTCAAAGGCTCAAAGGCACTGGTAATTTCTAACGGCTCGGTGAAGCTCTTGCCTGAATCGAGGCTGTGCCGATAGAAGGCCCGCGCATAATTCACACAATAAACCAGATGCACTTCGTGCTTGCCGCGACCGGCAATGGCAACCACGTTGTTCACCGTCTCGGTGCCAAGATCAACCAGCACTACGCGATCGGACCAATGCTGCCCTCCGTCTTCACTACGCCGCATCACCGCATCGATATCGGCCCAATCCCCTGCCCCGTCCTTGCGCGCTTCGGCATATGCAAGCAGGGTCCCATCGCCAAGCTTCACCAGGCCAGGAATGCGGTAGGTCATGTAGCCACCCTGCCCTGCTTCAAACAGGTCGATGCCAGCCACTAGCAGCGCGGCGCTAAACCAGAGCATACCTGCCCTCGCGCTCGACCACCTCAAGCTTGGCGCCAAACAACTCGCTCATCTTCGCACTGGTTAGCATCTGCCGTTTGGGCCCGTCGTCGACAATCTGGCCACCCTTAAGAAAGGCCACCCGCTCCATCTCGGGAATGATGTCGCTTAGATGATGCGTCACCAGTACAATCGTCTTGCCCGAGCGCGCTTGTGCACTCACCAACTCATTCAAATGCAGTTGTGCCGCAAAGTCGAGGCTCGTACCCGGCTCATCCAGCAACAACGCCTTAGGCGTATGCACCAGAGCACGGGCCAGCAACACGCGCCGCCCCTCACCACTGGACAACTCATCAGTCCACCGCTCGGCCAGATGCATCACACCCATGTCAGTCAAGGCGGCATCAGCCAGATCACGCATTTCATCTGTGACCTCGTGATATGGCTCGATCACCACGCTATTGAAGAAACCGCCCAGCACCAGCTCGCGCGCCTTCACATCCCTGGTCCCCTTCGCCTGCCAGTCATTCGAGATGATACCCAGCCACTTGCGCAGCTCATCGAGATGCCAGCGCTCCTGTCCATAAATGCGAACAAAGCTGTCAGGGCGCAAGAGCGGATACTCTTCGCGAGTGATCACTTTGAGCAGCGTCGACTTACCGCAGCCATTCGGCCCAAGAATCGCCACATGCTCACCATCCTCAATACGCAAAGAGAGGCCGTTCAGGGCCGGCCTCTCTCCGCGAATTACTGTGATGTTTTGAACTTCGAGTAACGGCGCAGCCACTAAAGCTTGCCTTTACTCCGTGAACAAGCCGTAACCGCTCCGGTTACGTCGACCGCCGTATTTCCCTCTTCGATGCTCGTGATCTTTCCATCGATATCCACCACAAAGGTGGCTCGGTTGGAGATCCCACGATCCTTCATCAACGTCCCATAGGCTTCCGCCGTCTTGCGCGTTGCGAAGTCGCTTCCAAGTGGAAAGTCAGGCTTGATCACATTGTCAGCCCAGTACTTCAAACTGGGTATGTTGTCAGTGGATAGACCAATGACTTCAAAACCCAAGTCTTTAAACTTTTGGATACCAGCCTGGTACCCGGTCATTTCCTTTGTTCAACCACCGGTGAACGCAGCGGGGAAAAATGCAACCACCACTCCGTTCTTGCCCTTGTAGTCAGAAAGTTTGAATGGCTTGCCCGCTGTAGTGGGCACGCTAAAGTCCGGGGCCATATCGCCAACCTTCAGATGCGTCTTGGGCGGAGCCGGAGCTTGCCCCTGCATCATCATGGCTGAAGATAGAGTCGCGGTCGTGAGAAAAAACGATCGACGTTCCATAATGAAATTATGTCAGACCCGCGCTATCCGGTTGGGAATTTTTCCTTCACACCCTTCACTCAGGAATCCGAACGCCAGGCCTCGATCGCTGAAATCCGAGACCTGCCTCGCAACGTCCGCGCTGCCTTGGCTACTCTGGGCGAAAGCAAAATTGACACCCCTTACCGCGAAGGCGGCTGGACCGTACGCCAACTCATCCACCACATCGCTGACTCCCACATAAATGCCTTCATCCGCTTTCGTCTCGGCCTCACCGAGGACAAACCCACAATCAAGCCCTACGATGAGAATGCCTGGGCCCAACTTCCCGACTCCTCACTCCCGATCGAACACTCCCTCGCCATCATCGACAACGTACATCACCGCATGACTGTCATGCTCAAACTCACCCCCGCCGACCAATTCGCCCGGGAGATCGTCCATCCTGACAACGGCGTCATGACACTCGACAAGCTGCTACAGCTTTACGCCTGGCACGGCCGCCACCATACGGCTCACATCACAAATACCCCGCGCTGAGACGCACGGCCGCCCTGCCGCACCACAATCGGCTTTGGTCCAAGTCTTGCGAAGAGCGTTGTGAATTCCAACTGGAATACTCCCGCGCCCACAGGCTTCACTTGCACAACTCCAACCTCAAGGCCCGCCACCTCAACCCAAACCGGCAGATCCGGATCCACCCCAGTCACATAAACCTTGCCTTCGGTTACAGAGACGATCCCCGGAGCACTCCGTTCGATAAGTACAGGAATTCCCCGCCCTGTACCGCTCTCCACCTCGGCAACACCAAACCTCACGCGATCCGGCACTTGAACCACCGTGTAACCCGGATTGAAATACAAGGTGGTAGCAGCAAGCCCACCCACGAGGATCGGCCTCACCAGCCCCGAACCCAAAACGATCGCTTGAGCTCCCGGCGTGAGCACCGTCTCGAGAGTCCCGGCGTTTAGACTCGTCCAGACCAAGGGGGAATCCACTAACCGGCCCGGCTGCGTCAGCTCGGCGGCCACACCTCCCACCTGCAAAGCGATCCTTCGTGCCACGCCTGTGTTCTGCGGCACCTGCAACCAAACCACACCAGGGCCAAAACCCGCTTGCCCTACGACTATCTCGGCCGTGCCGGCTGTTAGTTCCGCAATCCAGGGGCAGAGCGCCGGGCTGCCCACTCTCACAGGAAACAACCCACCCAACGCCGTCAAATTCTCACCTAAGGAAACTTGATACCCACACCCCGCTGCCAGCGTACCCGTCCCGCGATACTCGATTGGCTGCGGGAAAACCCCATCCACCCCAATCGAGTAATCGAGCGTCATGGAATCAAAAACGCCGGCGCGCGGCAGGATGCGTCCCCTCACCTGAGCCGTCGTCACGCGCAATCCCGCCACGCCCGATCCACTGCCAACAAAACTGCAGTCAGCGGCAAGCGAACCACCCATCGCGAAGAATTGCCCCTCCGGCGCACCGTTGCTTCTGATCTCAAACTGATCCGCCCCCAAACGGCGAAAGACCAAGGTAATCCCGTTCCCCCACCAAGCGCCACCGAAGCGTTCAAACAAGGTCCGGTCGCCACCACTCACATTAAATACAGCCCTGTAAGTTGCTGCATTGGGACAACTTGTAGGCAACGCCCCAGCTAGCGTTGCACCGGGCTCGGCCACCTGCACCGGGATATCGCCCACCACCTTGCCATCATGACTCCGTACCTTCAAGCGAGTCCGCCCAGCCTTCAAGCCCCTCACACTAATCGGAATATTTCTCTCACCACGGTTATAAGTATATATTTTAGAATCGATTGCAGCTATATTCTCATCTTGAATCTCAAGAAATCCGTGACCGCCCACTTCATCTTCAGCTACAGGAATATTCCGCTGCATTTGCCCCAAACATTGTGTCTGCCCGGCCACAATCAAACAGGAACGCAGACTCGAATCCCCCAGTCCAACCCGAAGACTCGAAATCCCCTGATACCCTCCACCCACAACAATCAGGTCAACTCGGCCAACCGATAAGCCCTGCACTAGCAATCCGTTACCACTCACAATCGCAGTTGCCACCTTCGAATCACTTACGCTCACAGACGCCGCCCCAAACCGCAGATCCAAACGAAGCCAACGCACTCCGCCCACATTCGAGAACTCGACATCCTCAAGCGCAACCCTTTGGATACCCGCCGCAACCAATCGCTGAATCTGAGGTCGAGCACTGCCCACGGTCAATTCCCCTCGTTGAGTTTCCGCCACAGCCAGCTCAAAGTTGCCATTCGACTTTTCCAACGCCGGCAGTAGCCCTCGAACTACATACCCACCCCGCAAAGGCTGCATATAGCCAATTCGCAAATCGTCCGTCGAACTCACAATCACACCAGACAAACCCAATCCGTTCCAATACTTCGCAGCCAAACCACTTTGATTTGTTTCCACCACCACAGTTAACTCACCTAGGTTCTTCAACCTCTGCCCCATTTCCTCCCACGAAAACCAACGGTCGAGCCAAACGCCGTCTGCGTCGCCCATCCCACTCACCAGAACGAAACTCCGCTTGCAATCCAGGGCCAAAGCCGGGTCCGCATACAGGCGCGACACTCCTGTCCGCCGCAAATAGGCCTCAAATCCTGCACTGCTGGCGAAGTTGGTAGACATCAAGACCCCGCATGTCTCACCCGCAGCTGGGGCCAAATCAACCACCGGAATCAGGGCTCCGGCTGCACTGGTGGTGCGCCCCACTGCTTTGCCAGTTCCCGCCCGGCAGCTGGACAAGAGGCCACCACATCTCACCCGAAATCCGAGCTTGGCCTACGGCGTTTCCCGGTACAAGGTAGAAGCGCGTCGGCTTCGCCCAACTCTTGGCTGGCCCATCATCCACC
>JBKJUN010000033.1:0-2100 GCA_046590555.1 Bryobacter sp.
TCACTGGGCAAGGTGATTCGGAAGTATTCGAGTGATGATGCGGCTGAGGTGATTCGCGAGGATGCACTGCCCTACCCCAGCTATTGGTTCCGTCCAGCTCGCAAGGTAGCAAGCTCAGCAGGAATGCATCGCTGGATGTGGGATTTGCGGCATGCGTCGCCTGAGGGCTTCCCGAAGAGTTATCCGATCTCGGCTATCTATCGTGATACGCCGGCCGGGCCTCAGGGGCCGCTGGCGCTGCCTGGGATTTATCAAGTGAAGCTGACTGTGGATGGCAAGACGCTGACGCAGAAGCTGACGGTGAAGATGGATCCGCGGGTGAAGACGCCGCAGTTGGGGATTGCGAAGATGCATTCGCTGTCTGTGGATTGCCTGGATGAGATCTGGAAGATTCGAGAGACACAGCAGCGGATTCGGGAACTTCGGGTGAAGCTTGAGGAGTCTATGAGCAAGGTGCAAGGAGCTGAAGTGGATGTGTACCGGCAGCTTGTTTTGCGAACGCGAAATCTGGAGGGGGCAGGACGCGGCAGCAAGACTTACGCGAGCCTGGCGTTGGAGTATCTCGGTTTGATGACACAGGTGGATCAGGCCGATGCTATGCCGACGGCGCAGCAATTGGCTGGGCTGGTGGACCTGGGTAAGACGCAGATAGACCTTGATGCGGCCTGGGCTGACTTGCAGCAGCAGGGATTGCGCCAGATCAAACCTTGAGGATGATCTGGCGGCGATACATCCAGTAGAGGAGCCACCACTCGAGGGCCAGGATTACCGGGCCTATGGCGAGTGTGGGGCCGAGGTGGATCTGGATCGAATCGGCGATGGGCTTTTCAAGAACGTGTGCGATCCAGTAGGCGGCCATTGAGTTCATGCCGATCACGAGGAGTGGGAAGGACCAGCGCGTCCAGCCGCGGATCTCAAGGATGTAGCGGAAGCTGGCGAGGAAGGCGAAGCAGAGGCCGCCACTGAAGAGGGTCCAGGCGGGGGTCCAGATGCGCTTGACGATGGGGTTGATGCCGAGGAAGTGGAGTGCGAGCGCTGCGACGATGAGGGCAGCAGCGAGTTCGTAGTAGCGGCGGAGCGGGGTTTGTGCGCGCAGGAGTTGCCCGGCGATCAGGCCGAGGATCATTGTGCCCAGCGTGGGAATGAAGCTGAGGGTGCCGTAGCCGCCACGGTTGGCGATGAAGGGCTCTGGGCGGGGGAAGAGGTTGAGGAACCAGGCATCGAAGGCGACGCCAAGGTTGTTTGCCTTCCACCAGTGCGCGGCGAAGGGTTGGCCATCGAGCGGATAGAGCGCCCAGGCGGTGAAGTACGCGACAAGGATGGTGGCGAAGATGAGCCACTGTGTGCGGGGCTTGGCGCGACCGCAGAGGAAGAGGAAGGGATAGCCGAGGCCGATTTGGGTGAGGGTGTCTTCGAAGGTGAAGTTGGTTTGTTTGGAATTGGTGGAACGCAGGAAGATGCCCATCGCGATCAGGATGAACGAGCGCCAGAGGGCATGGGTGAAGAGTTTTGAGAAGGCAGCGCCTTTGGCGAGGCGGCTGGCTAGCGAATAGGGGAGTGCAACGCCGACCAGAAAGGAGAAGGAGGGCTGGATCATGTCGTGCAGGGAACAGCCTTCCCAGGCGACGTGGGATTGGTTGAAGGCGAGAAAGTCGAGTAGTGGATTGCCGGGGAAATGACGGGCAAGGCTGGAGAGCCGCAGGACTTCGGCCATCATGAGCAACATGACGAAGCCGCGGTAAACGTCTATAGATAAATTTCGGGACACGCGAGAGCCAGTATATTCGGTATTAATGGATTGTCGTATAGGGTGTGCTGCATGTTGTATCGTTCCTTCGATTTCTACGCCGATTCCGGGGATGCCGGAGGGCAAGCCGGCCTATGTGCGGTGTGTGCAATTGGATGAGGCAAACCGGTGTCTGCTGTTCGGACTGGCTGAGCGGCCGGCGGTGTGTGTGAGTTATGCGGCGTCAGTCGAGATTTGTGGGGAGACAAATAATTACGCTTTTGTGCAACTGGAGAAACTTGAGCGGATGACTCGTCCCTGAAAAAAATGATCTGATTTCTGCATCAGAATCGCGTAGTGTAGTGCGATGAAAC
>JBKJUN010000165.1:0-26867 GCA_046590555.1 Bryobacter sp.
CTCGTCTTCAAACGAGTGGCTGAATTTGTAAAGCCCAAGCGCCCACAAGAACCGAAGCCGCCCTTTTCCTACCTGATCGAAGATGTCAGCTTCGCCGGTGCCACAGCCGAAATCCGGATGGCCGGCACAATCACAACACCGAAGAGTGAAGGCAAATTCCCGGCTGTCATTTTGGTCTCGGGCTCAGGCCCGCAGAATCGAGACGAAGAACTGCTCGGCCACAAACCCTTCCTCGTATGGGCGGATGCCCTCACCAAATCCGGCTTCGCCGTTCTCCGTTACGACGACCGTGGCACTTACAAATCAACCGGAACCTTCAAAGGTGCAACCAGCCAGGACTTTGCCCTCGACACTGCCGGCGCAGTCACTTACCTGAAGACCCGCAAAGACATCGACCCCAAGCGCATCGTTGTCATGGGGCATAGCGAAGGCGGAATCATCGCGCCCATCGTGGCCGCTAAAGATCCCTCCTTGGCAGGTATCGTGCTGCTGGCTGGCCCAGGCGTTAGTGGCGAGCGGATCATTGAGAAGCAAATCCCTGATATGGGCCGCGCAGCAGGCCTAAGCGAGCAACAGGTAAAGCTCTCAACCGAAGGCGGTTTGCAACGTGTCAAGCAGGAGATGGCCAAAGACGCCTGGCTCGCCAATTTCTGGACCTACGACCCAGCACCAACACTCACAAAGGTCCTCTGTCCGGTATTGGCCATAAACGGGGAACTCGATAAACAAGTGGACGCCACAGTAAATCTCGGTGCCATCGAAGCTGCTCTCAAGCAGGGCGGCAACAAGAGCTACACGGTACGCGTGTTGCCCAAGTTGAATCATCTGTTGCAAACCGCAACTACCGGCGGAGCCCAGGAATACGGCCAGATCGAAGAAACTGTTGCGCCAATCGCTTTGGAAGAAGTGATTCAGTGGCTTAAGAAACTACCGGCCACGAAATAAGCTCGGTCATTTGTCCGCGCCGCAAACTCGAATGTTGAGGGGGATCCTGCTTGGCAGGAAAGTCGGTGCGGTAATGTCCTCCGCGAGATTCTTCGCGCTTCAATGCAGCCTTTGCTACAAGGCGTAGGACAGTCGCCAGATTGCGACGCTCATAGTCGCGACGATCAGGCTCAGCGATGTTCAAGCGCCCCCCGTGATCAATCGCATGAAGCACCTTCGAGATTCCCTCTGCATCACGTGCAATGCCACAGCCGTCCCAGGCCAGTTGCTGTAAGGCCTCGCGCGTCAATAGAGGAAACTGCTCATCGCCAAACGTCCTGCCTGAACTGCGCTGCGGGCCGGCACCCAACATCGCCTCGCCCGCGCGAGCACCGAACACAACGCCTTCCAGCAGCGAATTACTAGCCAGCCGATTGGCACCATGCACGCCTGTACAGGCAGCTTCCCCGGCAGCAAACAAGCCCGGAACACTCGTCAGGCCATGCAAGTCTGTACGCACGCCACCCATGATGTAGTGCGCGGCAGGATGTACCGGTGCTGGCTGCTTGGTCAGGTCAATTCCAAATCGGAAGCACGTCTCAAAGATCGTAGGAAAACGCTGCTTGATCCATTCAGCATTCTTGTGGCTCAGATCGAGCAGTACATGCGTGGCACTCGTCGCCCGCATCTCCGCTATGATCGAGCGACTGACAATATCGCGCGGAGCCAATTCCTCCATCGAGTGATAGCGGTGCATGAAGCGTTGCGGGGTGAAGGGGCGTTTCTGAGGAACATCAATGGGGAACGCTCCTTCACCCCGCAACGCTTCGCTCAACAGAAAACGAGGCCGCCCGGGAATGAACAAGGCCGTGGGATGGAACTGAATGAACTCGACATCGGCAACCTCAGCCCCGACACGATAGGCAATACCGATGCCATCGCCCGTCGCAACAGTCGGGTTCGTCGTGTTCAGAAACAATTGCCCCGCCCCGCCAGTAGCCAGCAACACCGCACGAGCATGGACATCAATTCGACGCCTCGTCTTCTGGTCGTAGGCAACTGCCCCACTGACAACACCGTCTTCCATCAACAGATCAGTCACTGCGGCAAAGCTCTGAAAACTGAGATTGGGTTGCGAGAGTGCCTTTTCGTACAAAGTACGCGCAATCTCTCTTCCGGTTGAATCCCCGCCAGCATGCAACACACGGCTTCGACTATGCGCACCTTCACGGGCCATCAGAAACTGCCCATTCTCTTTGTCGAAATTCGCTCCCCAATTCAGAAGCTCATCGATCCGCTGCGGCCCCTCCTGCACAAGAGCCTCAACCGCCGGTTCGTAACAAAGTCCGTCCCCGGCCATCAAAGTATCTTGCAAATGGAGCGAAAAATTATCATCATCAGAAAGAGCCACTGCGATGCCGCCTTGCGCGTATTCAGTAGAGGACTCTTCCAGCGTGTCTTTGGCAACAACGAGCACCGTTCCCTGCTCGGCCAAGGTGATCGCCGCCCTCAATCCCGCGACACCCGCGCCCACGACCAGAAAGTCAAAGGAGATTTTTTCGTTATGATGCAACGCGTTTTCCTATTCCTATTCTCACTTGCGAGCCTGGCAGCCCAGGTTCCAGACTACTTCCCTTTGGTGCCCGGTAGCACATGGGTTTACAGATCGAACAACGGCGCAAGCCCGCTTACCCTTCGGCTTGCAGGGCAAAGAGAGATCGCTGGACAAATCTATCATCGGCTCGAAGGCTACACCAGCAGCCCTATTCTCATTCGTCAGACATTGCAAGGCAACTTCTACTTATGGGATGAATCGACAAAGGCCGAAGTTCCTTTTTTGCTCTTCGACGACAATGAATTCTTCAGCGCAGCCGTAGATTGTCAGCAGAAAGGCCGCGCAGAGGACAAGCCCACCAATTACAAAGGTCCAGTTGGCAGCGCTGACAACGCAAAGGTGATTCGCTACTACGGCGGTAAATGCGCTGATGCCGGTCTCACCCGCGAAGTCTTCCTGCCCTACCTCGGCATGGTGCAGCGGGCCGAGACATCCTTCGCCGGCGAACGCACCCTCGACTTGGTCTATGCCCAGATCGGCGGTATAACCTACATCAGAGAAGCCAACATCGGCTTCTCGCTCTCGCTCACGCCACTGCGCAATCAGATCGCAGCAAAGATAGTTCTGACTAACGCCACAGACCGGGAACTCCTCTTGCAGTTCACCTCGGGACAAACCTATAATTTCACAATTCGGAACGATCGTAATGAGGCAGTTTACGTCTGGAGCGCCGACAAACTCTTCCTCGCAGTCTTGCGCCAAATCTCCGTGAAGGGCGAAGAAGTCTGGCAGGAAGCGCTCCCCACCAGAGGCCTAAATCCAGGCACCTATTCTGTTGAAGCTTCGCTCGTCAACAGTGATGGCAGGAAGTTCTCAGCCACCGCATCCATTACCCTGCCATGGCCTCCTTAAGGCTGATCCCCAATTGGCTCACGTGCTCCGGCGTAAGCTTCGCCCCGCCGGAGCGCAAATAAAACACGTCCACTGCCCTCTGCCCTTCGGTGTGCAGCAGGACAGTGTCAATCTCACAATTCTGCAGTGAAATTGTTCTGGCCAGATCGTAAAGCAAGCCTGGACGATCCTGCGCCTGCAACTCCAGCAGCGTCGCCGCCTTTGAAGTCTCGTTGTCAAATCGCACAACAGTATCAATCTGCAGACGGTAGCGAACAGTCGTCTTAGGCCTTCTCTGCAGTAGCCGTTCCGCCGTTTCCTTCCCCAACACCACTCGACGTGTCGCTTCACGCAACTCATCCACGATAGGAGGATTCAACTCAAGACTGCGCATCGGATCAGAAAATATAAATAGATCGAGAACCTCCCCACGCGCATTCCCAAATGCTTCGGCCTTGAGGATATTCATCCCGAAACTGGCAAGAGTACCCGCGAGGTCAGCCAGAAGCCTCGGGCGATCCTTGGTCACAACCGTAAGCTGCCAGTCATCCTGCCGTCTCCGAAGCTCACAAGCCACCCCAATCTGCGTCGCAGCAATCGACAAAGAAAGATGCTGCTCCCGCTCTGCGTCGTTAGTGCGGAACCAATAACGCGTCGGGAAACCCTTCACAAATTCTGCCACTTCTCCAGCCAGCGAAGCAGGCTCGGCGATCCGGTCGTCTTCCAGTTCTTTGGTCAATTCACGTTCAATCGCGGTATGTGCATGCCATAGCTGAGATCGGCGCCATGTCGTCATCGCCCCTGGAAACACAGCGCTGGAATCTGCCACTGTAAGCAGTGTCAACATCCCAAGATACTCCTTGGTCTCCATGCGGTGAGCCGCTTGCCGCGTAACATCCCGATCAGCCAAATCCCGGGTACTGATCAAATTCCCCAGAAATAAATGCTCCCCGATCAATCGTTGCACCACGGCCTGATCTGCCGCAGGCATCTCGATCCTTAACCCAATCTCGCCAGCCATCTCCACCGCGCGGGCATCATGATCGCCACCCATGCCCTTGCCCACATCATGCAGCAGCAAAGCAAAGCGCAGAAGCGCCTTTGTCTCACAATTCATCCACAAGGCACCAAACTGTTGCTGCTCAAAGCCAAGCGCCTCCAGATTCTCCAGAGCAATGATCGTATGCTCGTCTACCGTGTATCGGTGGTAGAAGTCTCTGACCACCAGACAGTCCACATGCTCCCATTCCGGCAACTGAGAACTTAAAAACCCTGTCTCAGCCATCAGGCGAAGAGCCATCGCCGCGTGGGGCAATTCAAGGATCGTGCGCCACTCTTTCCAGGTCCATTGCGGCACTGGCTTAACTCGCTTCTGCGTGTCGCGTGCAAGCTTCAACCCGTGTCGCGCCTGGAAAGTGAAGAGTCGATGGGCAGCACTTGGGTCAGTCTGAAACGCGGCAGGATGGCGCAACAGAATTTGCTCGCGAGAAACAGTAAATTCCTCATTCGACAATTTTGATCGAGTCTCAAAGAATGTCCCTATCAGCCCCGGACGCCGGTCGAGCACTCGTTCCTTCAATTCGCGGCAAGCCGCATAAATCCGGCGCGCCTGCCGGAAGTACTCGCGCATGAATGCTTCGGGTTGGGACGAGAGCGCGTCCTGCTCGGCAAATCGCAAAACATTCTGGTCCCGGCCGAGGTGCTCATGCATCGCCCAACGGATGGCAAACAGAACTTCACTTTCGTGCGCCAGATCCGGAGTCTGGTCAATACCCAGCTTCGCAAACCACCTCACAGCATTCAGATCACGAAGGCCCCCGCACGTTTCTTTGATATCTGGCTCGAGATGTTGAATCGTGTATTGAAATCGCTCATGGCGGCGATCCGTCATCCGTGCCAGTTCTGCAGCCAAATCGGGTGGTGGCCTGCGACAAACATCATCACAACTCTTGGCCATCACAGGGTTCCCCGCTAGCATTCGGCGATCCAGCAGGCTAATACTGAACTCCACATTGCCTGGGCTGATTCGCTTGCAGTCCGCAACGGTGTGCACACTGTGACTCGCACGGTAGCCAGCATCCCAAAGCCTTCGCAGAAACTCCCCAAGCTCTCCAGGCGAAAAAGTAGCAGGGTCCTCAAGAATCAGAAGGTCAATATCAGAATGAGGAAACAACTCTTCGCGGCCATAACCACCAACTGCAAGTACACAACTTTTTTGACGTTGTACCTCTGCTACTGACTCTTGCCAGGCGGCGCGAACGAATTCATCCGCTTCCCGCGTACGTGCCTTCATTTTGGCGTCAGTTGGACCCATAACCAAATGTACCCAACTCACCGTTAGAATTGAAGTTAAAGCGTATGCCTAAAACAATTTCTTTAGCCCTCGCCACTTTGTTGCTATCCACCCTTGGCCTGGTTGCCTGGCAGACTCAACCCAAGCTACCCCCACCCTTCCACACTCCGTCTGCAAACAATCGCCCCAGATCAGTCGAGCGGCCTGAAGGCGCAAAACTCAATTTGCCGGCCGGCTTCAAAATCGAAGAGTACGCAAGCGGCTTCCAGCGCCCCCGCTACATGATTCTCGGCCCCTCAAACGAAATCCTGCTAAGCGACTCGATGATCAACGGCTCCGTATTTGTGTTGAAAAGCGGCAAACCCGAAGACCGCAAGGAGATTCTCAAAGGCCTCGACCGCCCCTACGGTCTCCTCCTTCTCAAGGATTATCTCTACGTCGGCGAAACAACTTCTATCAAGCGATATAAGTACAACACCAAGACCTTTGCCGTCGGGCCTGGCGAAGAAATCCTCACCATGAAGGACTTCAACACCGGCCACTGGACCCGCAGTCTCACCACAGATCGTAAAGGCGAAAACATTTTCGTCGGTGTAGGTTCAAAATCGAACGTCGACGCTGGCGAACCAGAAATGCGCGCTGCCATCCTCAAGATCAGCCCCGACGGCAAGTCCAAGGAGATCTACGCAGCCGGTACTCGCAACCCGATCGGTCTCCATATGATGCCCAATACAGACCAGCTCTGGGCCGCAGTTCAGGAGCGTGATGGCCTCGGTGACGATCTCGTCCCCGACTACTTCACCAGCATCAAGCAAGGCGGCTTCTACGGCTGGCCCTATTCCTACATTGGCCCCAACGAAGACCCTCGCCGCAAGGGCGAAAAGCCTGAGCTGGTAGCCAAGACCATCACCCCAGACCTGCCCCTCGGCGCTCACGTCGCCGTCCTCGATTTCCTCTTCTACACCGGCAAGCAGTTCCCAAAGGAATATCAAGGTGGCGCGTTCATCGCCCAGCATGGTTCCTGGAATCGCTCACGCCGCGTCGGCTATAACGTCATGTTTGTGCCCTTCAAGAACGGCAAGCCCTCAGGCGCGCCCAAAGAATTCCTTCAAGGCTGGATGATGGACCCCGACAAAACCGACGTCTGGGGGCGCCCCGTAGGCTTGCTCCAATTGCCCGACGGCAGCCTTCTTCTCACCGACGACGTAGGAAACAAGATTTGGCACGTCACTTACAAAAGCTAGTTTTGCTTTGCCTCCCCCTGCTTGGGCAACAGGCTCCGTTCTCCCACAAGGAGGCACTTGAGAAAAAACTTGAGTGCCTCACTTGCCATGCCCAACAAAAAAACTCCACCACACTAAGCGACAAGCACAAGGGTAAAATCCTCAAGGATTTCAGCCACCTTCAACACGTCAGCTTTGGCAACCTCGCCCCCGTCATCGCCGGCGTAATCGACCGCAAACAATACCTAGGCTCCGCCAACAAGATCGACCTCCTAAAGCTTCGCGCAGACCTCATTACAGATAACCCTTGCCAGGCCTGCCACCGTGGCCTTCAGGCCTCAGTTGGCCCCCTCACAAAAGCAAATTTCCCACACATGGAAGATTGTCTCGTCTGCCACAACAAAGTTGACGCCCCATTTAGCTGCACACAGTGTCACACACCAACCATGAACCTGAAGCCTGCTAACCATGCGCCCGATTTTCTGGATCGCCACACCAACGGCAAGCTCGATCTCGACAAAACCACCTGCGCCGCTTGCCACGGCAAGCGCTTCACCTGCCTCGGGTGCCACTAATCCAATGAGAACCCTACTCTTCGTACTCGGCACCAGGCCCGAAGCCATCAAGCTCAGCCCCTTGATCCTCCACTTCCGAAAATCTCCAGCAGACTTCAACGTCCATCTCTGCCTCACCGGGCAACATCGTGAGATAGTCCATCAGGCGCTCTCGGTCTTTGGTCTCAAGCCCGATACCAACCTCGACCTCATGCTCCCTGGGCAGACACTCTTCCAATCCACCGCACGCATCCTCAGCGCACTGGAAGCTGTCTTTGCACAAGTCAAGCCAGACCTTACGTTCGTACAGGGCGACACGACAACAACTCTCTGCGGCGCCCTGGCATCGTTCTACTCCAATGTTCCTGTCGCCCATGTCGAAGCAGGCCTTCGCACCTGGGATATCGCCAAGCCCTTCCCCGAAGAAGCCAACCGCCAGATGGTCGGACGTCTCGCCCGTTTGCATTTGGCAGCCACACCCTGGGCGGCCGAAAACCTCGTGAGAGAGGGCGTCGCAGAAGACGCAATCACCATCACCGGCAACACAGGTATCGACGCACTCCTTCAAGCCACAGCGTCACTCCCACCCTTCGACTGGCCCTTCCTCAACCCCGAACGAAAGATGATTCTCGTCACTGGCCATCGCCGCGAAAACTTCGGTGGCGGCTTTGATCGATTCTGCTCGGCCCTCAGAAGGCTGGCTGGCCGCAAAGATGTAGAGATCGTCTATCCAGTACATCCCAACCCTAATGTTCGTGGCCCTGTAGAAGCTGCCCTCGGCAACCTCTCGAATGTCCACCTGATCGCCCCACAAGACTATTTGCCCTTTGTTGACCTCATGCGACGCAGCTACATCATCCTCACCGACTCAGGCGGTGTTCAGGAAGAAGGCCCTTCCTTTGGCAAACCAATCCTCGTCAGCCGTGAAGTAACCGAACGGCCAGAGGCTGTTGAGGCCGGCACGGTGCGCCTGGTTGGCACAGATGAAAACAAAATCGTGAACGAAGCGACAATCCTTCTAGACGATCCAGAAGAGTATGCAACTCGATCCCGCATTCACAACCCTTACGGGGATGGCCAGGCCTGCCCGCGCATCGAAAAAGCAGTCAGGGCTTATTTCGATTCTTTGTAGAACTCAGCAACCACGCTCACCACGTAGTCCTGATCTTCTTCGCTCAACTCCGGGTACACAGGCAGGCTCAGCGCCCGCTGTGCCACCCGCTCACTCACTGGCAAATCACCCGCCTCGTAACCCAGATCCGCAAAGCACGCTTGCAAATGCAGTGGGAGCGGATAATAGATCTCCGATCCAACTCCCCTGCTCGTGAGATGGGCCTTCAATTCATCACGGCGCTCGCACTGAATCGTGAACTGATTGAACACATGCCGCGTCTGATACGGCGCAATCACCGGCAACTGAATCGGCAAATCCATCGCGGAAAAAAGCTTCACATATCTGGCCGCATTCTCCTGGCGTCGCCGCGTCCAGCCATCAAGATGCCCCATCTTCACCTTCAACACTGCCGCCTGCAGCGTGTCAATGCGCGAGTTGATCCCCACCAGCTCGTGATAATACTTGTCCCGCCCACCGTGCATACGCAGCTTCGCCAGTAGCTCGGCAAGTTCCGGATCATTCGTAGTAACGATCCCAGCGTCTCCATAAGCCCCAAGGTTCTTCCCCGGATAGAAGCTAAAGCAGCCCATAGCCCCGATCGCGCCACAGCGCCGCCCCTTGTACTCAGCCCCGATCGCTTGCGCCGCATCTTCAACAACCACCGCGCCATGCTTCAACCCCAACTCAAGCAGCGGATCCATATCGGCGCATCCACCGTAGAGGTGCACCGGCTGAACCGCCCAAATATCCTGATGCCGATAGAAAGCATCTTCCACCTGATTCGGGTCCATGTTGAAGGTCACAGGATCGATATCTACAAAGACCGGCTCGACGCCTATTCGCGCCAGAGACCCTGCGGTGGCAAAGAACGAATACGGGGTCGTGATCACCTTGTCACCCGGGCCCAACTCAAGCGCCATCCAAGCCAACAGCAACGCATCGCTACCCGATGCGCATCCAATGGCGAATCGAGATTCTGTGTAGCCGGCGATCTTGCATTCCAGCTCACCCACCGCAGGGCCCATGATGAAGCGTTGGGAATCAATCAGTGGAATCAGCTCCGCCAGAATTTCTTCACGGATGGGCGCGTGCTGGGCGGCCAAATCCAGTAGCGGGACGTGCCGCGATTGAGTACTCATGCTTCTTCTTCGATCATAGCGTCCGCTAAGATCGAACTAGTGGAACAAATCGGGTTGGAGTGGCAGCCTTGGCAGCCGGAAAAATTCAGCGTCAAGCAGATCACAGCCAAGCTCAAGCGCACCTTGCGCGAAGGCTTCTCTAATCTGTACGTCACCGGCGAAGTTTCGGCCCTCAAGGCCGCAACCAGTGGGCACCTCTACTTCAACCTCAAAGAAGAAGATGCCGTCCTCTCCTGCGTCATGTACCGCCAGAGCGCACGTCTTCTAAAGTTCCAACTCCGCGACGGCCTGATGCTCCAGGCGCGCGGCTCGATCGATCTCTATGAACCGCGCGGCGCATACCAGTTTCTTGTCGAATCTGCCGAGCCAATTGGCGTCGGGGCTCTGCAAAAAGCTTTCGAAGACCTCAAGAAGAAACTCGCCGCCGAAGGTCTCTTCGATGCAGAGCGAAAGCGTCCACTCCCAAAGTACCCACGCCGCATCGGAATCGTAACCTCACCCAGCGGTGCCGTCATTCAGGACATGTTAAACATCTTCGAGCGCCGCAGCCGAGGCCTCGAGATCCGCATCTATCCGGCACTCGTTCAAGGCAACAGCAGCGTAGAACAAATCTGCGCAGGCCTAAAATATTTCAGTGAAAGTGGCTGGCCTGACATTGTCATCGTAGCCCGTGGCGGCGGCTCGCTCGAAGATCTTTGGAGCTTCAACGATGAAGCCGTCGCTAGAGCGATCGTCGCCTCGACAATCCCCGTAGTCTCGGCAGTCGGGCACGAAACCGACTTCACGATAGCCGACTTTGTAGCCGACCTTCGCGCACCCACGCCATCAGCGGCAGCCGAAATCATTGCGCCTGACCTAAGTGCCCTGCTCGAACGTCTCGACAGCCTCGACCGGGCCATGAGCAGAAGCATCCGTCACGCCATCAGCATTCGTCGTGAGAGCGTATTCCGCAATGGAGTGGATCGCGCTCAAGCTCTGATCCAGCGCCGCCTCAACCGCATCGCCCAGCAGATTGACGAAGCCGACGCACGAATGGATGCCTTGCTCAAGATCCGGGTCTGGCGCTTAAAACTCCAGTACCAGCAATCGACAATTGAGCTCTTCGCTCTCGACCGCCGCCTCATATTCATGCAGCGCCGCGATGCAATCACTCGCATGCAAACCGTGATGCGTGAGCGCATGCAAGTACTCCTCAACCAGTACGCGCTGCGTCAAAAATCATTAGCCGGCCAGCTACAGCAACTCAACCCCACCAGCATCCTCGAGCGAGGTTTCGCGATCGTGTTTACCAATTCGGGCAAAATTCTTTCTGATCCAAACGAGGCGAAAGCTGGCGACTCACTAACCCTCCGCCTCGCAAAAGGCACCCTGCCTGCCACCGCTGGAGCCCAGCCTCAGCCGCCTCGCAAGAAGGCCAGAACCCGATCGTGAAGGCGACGGAAACTCGGATTGGCACAAGCCATGTTCAGGTCCATGAGCCCGGAGAAGGCCGGCTGGTCAACGGTCTCACCATAACTTCTACGCTGCCCCATTCTGCTGCTTAACCATTCTTTGGCACCGCGAATTGAGTGATGATTTTCTGGAACACTCAAGTCATTTGGGAGTCCTCGCATCCCTGCCAGCGATGGCGCGGCAGCGATAAACCAGGATTCATACTCACATTTCGCCACAACCACTAGCACCTCGACCTTGGCAATTTCGGCGACGATAGCTAGGATGTTGTTTGCCACCTCGACGGGGCATTCATCATCGGCATCTCGAAGGAGCAAAACCAAATGCCGATCTTCCCGGTCAGCAATGGCTATATGTAGGTACTTCGAAAGCTTATTTGGATCGAAGAAGGCATCTGCAGGAATACGGATTGGGCTTTGAATATCGAGGTAGTCAGCATACTCAGCTACGACCTTTAAACGCCTCAACAGAACAGGAAGAGCCTTTACTTCCCCATGCCCTTCGACAATAGTTGCGATGCTTGCCGCCACCAGCTAAAACCTAAGCTTCAGTTGAAGCTTTGCGTCGGAAGGAATCGCCCGAAGATCCGGCCGCAAATGATTTTGGCGGAGGAGTTCGCCGGCAGTGCTCATTTGCTTTTTCAAAAGATTCTTCTTGCCTTCAGTGAGTTTGCCGATCTTCGTTTCATCGTCATCTTGAACTACAGCAAGGATTGACTCCGCGTCGATATCTTTTCGGTCAAGCAACTCGGGGCTATGGCTGGTTACTAGAACTTGGCGGTCGATGGATGCTTCTCGCAACGCATCGAGCAGTACACCAGATGCCCCCGGATGCAGCGCCATTTCGGGTTCTTCAATGGCAACAAGCGACAATATGTCTTTTCGACCAGTTACCTGAAAAAGTGCTGTCAATACGCCCAGAGCCCGCAGGGTTCCATCGGACATGCTGAAGGCCCAAAATTTCTTCGATGCCTTCGAAGTGCCAATCCTTTGCGAGAAGTTTAGGCTCTCCATCGGGCCCATCGCCTCTCGCTCAACTTTGAGAATTCCCGGAACGATCTGCGATAAGTATTCTATTAATCGCTCTTTTTGGGCCGGATCTGTCTTTCCCAGATTGTTAAGTACCGAGGCAAGATTGGAGCCATCCCTTGTGAGCAAATCACCAGAGTCAGGCGGCTGGGCAGTCTTGATGATCTCTGGATTGAGATTGTAAAACCCCATTGAGGCCAGCGCTGTGTAGAGAGTACGAAACACTGGGTAACCAGAGACATTGGTCAGATAGAGACGATCAACTGGAACCAGAGGGAGGTTCGCAATGCTTGCGTCAACCAGTTTCCCTTTCTTGACAATAAAGTGGCCCTTACCCTTGCCTGATACGTCATCCCAGGAGCACTGCTCCGTTTGTATGCTGAAACCACCTCCCTGTCTTACCCCGATCTCAAATTGGTAGCGAAACTTGTAACGCGAATCAACCTCTAATTCCAACCGGACATTAAAATGATTCGGCCTGCCGGAACTTCGACGGCGAACGTTGTCAATTCCACCTCGCTCTCGAATCGCCTGCTCTACGGAACTTCGAAGCGAGTCCTTAACGAATCGAATCGCATCCAGAAAGTTGCTTTTCCCACTGCCATTTGGACCGACAAGAAAAGTAACTGGTGACAAGTCCACATCACACGCATGGATGCTCTTGTAATCTTTGATTACAACATTGCGAAGAAAGACCTTCGGGCTTGGTGCGCTCAACGTTTCAATCCCTATTCCAGCCGGTAGTTCGGCGCTTCCTTGGTGATGATCACGTCATGGACGTGGCTCTCGCGCAACCCGGCCGGGCTCACCCGCAAGAACTTTGACTTATCCTGCAGTTCGCGAATATTCGCCGCTCCGCAATAGCCCATTCCTGCCCGTAGCCCACCAACCAACTGGAACACCAACTCACCGAGCGGCCCCTTACTCGCCACGCGGCCTTCGATGCCTTCTGGCACCAGCTTGCCCACACCTTCCTGACCATAGCGCTCGCTAGAACCCTGCGCCATCGCACCCTGCGAGCCCATCCCGCGATAAGTCTTGAACGTACGGCCCTGAAACAGGACCGTCTCACCGGGGCTCTCATCGGTCCCGGCAAACAGACTTCCAATCATTACGCAATCCGCACCAGCAGCAATCGCCTTCGTCACATCACCAGAGAATTTGATGCCGCCATCACTAATCAAAGGCACGCCCGCCGGCCGCGTCGCCTTGGCGCATTCCGCAATCGCCGTAATTTGCGGCACACCAGCACCACTCACCACACGCGTCGTGCAAATCGATCCAGGCCCGATACCAACCTTGATCCCATCGGCTCCAAGTTCGATCAAGTCGCGTGCACCTTCATAAGTAGCCACATTGCCAACAACCACCTGAATATGCGGTAGAGCTTCCTTGATCCGCTTCAGCGCAGCCATCACACCCTCAGAGTGTCCATGAGCACTGTCAATCACGAGCACGTCCACCTTGGCGTCTACAAGCGCCTTGGCGCGATCAAAATAATCCTTACCCGCACCAACCGCGCCAGCAACTCGCAAGCGCCCCTTGTCGTCCTTGGCGCTATGCGGGTACTTGATCTTCTTCTGAATGTCCTTAACCGTGATCAGCCCCTTCAGCGTGTATTCATCATCCACCACCAGCAATTTCTCGACGCGATGCTTATGCAGGATCAACTCAGCATCCTCAAGCGTGGTGCCAACTGGCACCGTGATGAGGTTGTCCTTTGTCATCAGGTCCTTGATCGGCAAATCGTAGCGAGTCTCAAAGCGCAAATCACGATTGGTCAGGATGCCAACCAGCTTGCCGTGCTTTGTCACAGGCACGCCGCTGATCCGGTATCGTCGCATCAAATCCAGTGCATCCTGAATCCGCTGATCCGGGTCGATAGTGACGGGGTCAACAATCATCCCGCTTTCACTACGCTTCACTTTGTCTACTTCTTCGGCTTGTCGCTCGATCGAGAGATTCTTGTGAATCACTCCCATCCCACCCTGTTGTGCCAACGCGATCGCCAGGTGGCTCTCCGTAACGGTATCCATCGCTGAACTCACCAGCGGGATGTTGATATTCATCGTGCGCGTGAAGTTCGATTTGGTTTCAACTTGCGCGGGCAAAACGGAGCTTCGCGCGGGTACGAGGAGGACGTCGTCGAATGTCAGGCCTTCGGCTATGAACTCTGGAATCATTTTGCTTCATGGTACGACAATCGAAGCGATGGGCCAAGCCTAATAAATACGCCACAAAATGCTAAAATGGCTAGTCGGACACCTATGATTTCTGCAACACAAATTCGCACCGGCATGGTCATCAAGTTCAACAACGACCTTTATTCGGTTTTTACGATGACCCACCGGACGCCGGGCAACCTGCGCGGTTTCGTACAAGTTAAGATGCGCAACCTCCGCAGCGGCTCCATGAACGAGCACCGCTTCGCCTCGGAAGACAAAGTCGAAAAAGCCATGATGGACGAACAGAAGATGGAGTTCATGTACAAAGACGCCGAGTACTTCTATTTCATGAACACCGAGAATTACGAACAGGTTCAGCTTTCAGCTGACTTCGTTGGTGATTCCGCCAACTACATGATCGACAATCTCCCTGTCACGGTAACCTTCTATGAAGGCAAGCCCATTAGCGTAGAACCGCCCCCAACCGTCGACCTCAAGATCGTAGAAACCGAACCTGGCCTCAAGGGTGCCAGTGTTTCCAACGTCGGCAAGCTCGCCACTCTCGAAACTGGCCTGGTTGTCTCCGTGCCTCAGTTCATCGAACAGGGCGAGAGAATCCGAGTCAACACCGCTGAAGCCACCTATATGGAACGCGCATAACCTTCCAGCATTGCGGTTAGTGTTTCGTCGTCTTCGGGAAAGACGGTCCGCAGGTCGATCAATAATTGATCTTTTTCTATTCGCGCCACAACCGCTGGGTTGCTGGCGCGAAGTTGTTTCTCAATGCGTCTCACAGGCCCGGAAATCGCAATCAGCCAAGTCGGAATACTCTGATCTGGAGTCGACCCGCCCCCGAGCACACTCTCCCCTTCAATCACACTCGCACCAGTAATCCTGGGTGCCATAGCTCGGGCCCTGGCTTCGATCTTTGCCAGCGGCAACATCAACATCCGCAATCCCGGCAAACTCAGGTAATCACCGACAACCAGTGCCCTCAACGAGTCGGATAGGGCCTGCACCGCAAGCTTGTCCAGCCGCAACGCCCGATACATCGGGTGTCTACGAATCCGCGCTACAAGTTCTGCATCCCCCGCAATAATTCCAGCCTGCGGCCCCCCAAGCAATTTATCGCAAGAGAAAGAAACAAGGCTGACACCCGCTGCAAGGCTATCCTTCACCAGCGGCTCATCCACGCCGTGCGGCTTCAGATCCATCAGACAACCACTACCCAGATCCTCATAGAAGGGCAGCGATCGCTCGCGAGCCAGACCAGCCAACTCCTTCAGCGTCGGCTTGCCAACGAAGCCCGTTTGGTGAAAATTGCTCGGATGAACACGCATCAACATTTTCGTAGATGCAGAAATCGCGCGCGCATAATCCTCTAAATGAGTGCGATTCGTAGCACCCACTTCCTTCAGTCGCGCCCCACTCTGCTCCATGATGTCGGGGATCCGGAATCCGTCGCCAATCTCTACCAGCTCACTACGGCTCACCACCACCTCGCCGCCCTCGGCCAAAGCCTTGAGCACCAGAAAAGTAGCCGCTGCATTGTTGTTGACAGCAATCGCAGCCACACCCAGCAGTTCCGTCAAAAGCGGAACATAGTGTTCATCCCGTTTCCCACGCTTCCCCGTAGCCAGGTCATATTCAAGGTTTGAATATCCGGCCACCGGATCAAAAGCCCGCAACGGTGCCCGTCCCAGATTGGTGTGCAACACAACGCCAGTCGCATTGATTACTCGACGGAGTGAAGGAGTAGTCAGACGACCAACACGCCTACCGATCTCGGGTTCAATCTCCTCAATCGGCAATTCCAGCTCACGTACTGCCTGCAGCACCTCGCGAGCAACCGACAAAAGCCGCTCGCGAGCAATGTGCGGATACTTCGGCACAACACTTCGCAGCAGCAAATCAACCGATGGAATTGCCGCCTTGTCCACTACTTGCCCACCATCGGAAAGAGCTTGCGCAGCGTCTCCTCGTTCGGCTGCGATCCATACTCACTCACCTCAAACGCTTCTGCGTATTGAATCGCTGCTCCGCGGTCCTTGCCGTACCACTTCTCAAGCGCAGAGCGTACAGCAGGCGTAATCGGCCGCGACATCCGCTTGCGCAGCCAGTCCTTACGCTCCGCAGCACCAGCAGGCACCTGATCGAGGTACCCATCAATCCACGGCAGCCATTCATAAAACTGGCTCACATGAGAATCGAGCGCATCCACCTTCTTCTCGAAAACATCGGTGATGTCGATCGCGATATCGGGACGAAATGGAGTTGGAGTCTTGAAGCGATCCTGGAAGTGCACAAAGACGGGATTCTTCTTGAGCGGAGGCGTATCGGAGGCCACATTCGGCACCATCACCATATACGCCGCATCCTGCAACAACACACCGGTATTGCGGTGATCCGGGTGATAGTCATTCGTGCGAGGTGAAATTACGACATCAGCCTGCCACTGCCGAATCCGTCGAATGATCTGAAGCCGCACATCGAGCGTGGGCAACAATTCGCCGTCATGGTTATCGAGCACTTCATACTCGATCCCGAGTCTTCGCCCAGACTCCATCGCCTCGGCTCTTCGACGCTTCGCCAGTGCTCCGCCACCAGTAGATTGATGCCCCGCATCTCCATTGGTCACCGACACAAATTTGACTTTATGCCCCATTGAGGCAAGCTTCGCCGCTAGCCCGCTAGCCCCAATGTCGCAATCGTCGGGGTGGGCTCCAAACGCAATCACACGAAGCTGGGCGGGCAAAGTCAGCCCTGCAAGTAGAAGTACAACAATCAAGCGCATAGAACACTATTCTATGTGCCCTTTGGATTCAGCGGCGCTCGCCGTCTCTTGTAGCTCTCTCAATTTGAATCCTGTGACCGAAAGCGCTACAAGCCCTGCAATCAACAATGGCAGCGTCACAATGCCCCAAATAATCAGGCTGAATCGCTTCGCCACATTCTCGTCAATCCCAAAAAATACAAGCGCCAGTACAATCAAACCCTGATAAACACCCAGGTTCCCCGGCGCACCCGGAACCACCGTACCCAAACGAACAATCACGTTAATCACTGCCGCATCCCAAAGCGAAAAGCCTGTCAGTCCATAAGCCTTCAAAACACAATAGATCGGAATCGTCATCGAAAGCAGATGCGGCAAACTCGCTATCCAGGATTGGAAGAAGCTTCGCGAACCGCCCATGGCCTGCAAATCTTCAATAAAGACCTTCGCCTTGTCGCCCCACTTCCAGTGAGCAGCCAACTCCTTAGCCTTCTTCTGGAAGGCAATGATGAAGCCAAGAGCCGCCGCGAGCAGCCCCACCACCAAAATCAATACAAACCCTCCATCACGAACCCTGCGCGGCAAATCTACAAACTGCACAACAATGCTGAGAGTAAGAACCAACCATATACCGTCAAAGATCCGTTCAATTGCGATACTCGACAGCACCACACTAAACGGCAAATGCCCCCAACGCGACTGCAAATAGCAGCGAATGATCTCTCCACTGCGAAAGGGAAGCACTTCATTGGCATAAAGTCCGACATAAATCGCACGCACGCTTCGCATCATCGGGATATCAGAAATCGGTCGCAGCAGCATGCTCCAGCGCCAGCCCTGCAAGACGTAAACCAGGATGTCGCTGATCGCAGCCAGAGCCACCCAGCCCCAGTGCATCTGTTTGATCTCTTTCCAGATCTCGGCCAGCTTCACATCCTGCAACACCCAAAGCAGAATGCCAAGCGAGGCAAGGTTAGTCACAACAAGCAGGAGAATCCCCTGCCAGCCAAGCCTCTGGCTCATAGATGGAACGCTCTTCTTCTCTACGTCTATTGGTTCCAATCCACCATCATACCGATGATGCGCGTTTCAATTGGATTTCAGAAATTGCCAAAAAGATCAGAAGGTCGTAAGCAAAATGAAAGAGCAGCAGATGGCGATAGGTCTCACACGCATCCGCAAGTGAAGCCACAACAAATTCATAGCCTCCAATGGCCAGCACTGCCCACAGCAACGGCTTGTTTCCAATCAACCAAATCGCCAATGGAACCAGGACAAAAAGGTGCCAGGGCATTACACGAAAGAGCCAGCTCTTAGCCCCGCTGTACCAGCCAAAGCTAGTCGAGAGCGTGCAGTAGGGCTTGCCAGCAGACCGCTCATAATTGCCCAGATTGACCGCCCGAATCTGCGTCGCCTCAGTCGATAAATCAGACCACAACACCTTCACGGCCACCAGCGGATGGCTCGCGTAATAGGCCAACACGTTGCCATACCCACCCTGTGGATAGAAATTCTTCAACCAATCTATCTTCTGCGCCGGGCTCTCCGGCATGAACGCATGTGTACCCAGCAGGCGATGATCCTCGGGCCTGATCTTTAGCGCATCGAGTGCCGCACGATCCATCGGTCCTAGTTTGAAGAAGGCAAGGTTGTAGTATGCAGTCGCCTTGTATTCGTCCTTCGTTTGGCTCAACATGTAACCGCCGCCAGCCAGCAGCGCCAAGGCAGCAGGCAAAAACCTCCGCTTGCGCTCCAGCAGCAAGATCAACGCAAGCAGAATCGCCAGCGGTGCGTGAGGTGCTTTGGCCAGCGCAAAACCAAGTCCCGCCACCGCCAACACCCACGGGCGCTCAGACCACCAGGCCGCAAAATACAGCAAGAGAAAAACAATGCTCGCCGCATCAAAGTAGAAACTCTGGAAGTAGGTCACATAGGCAGCGTCTGTTAACGCTACTGCAGCAAACACATTCGCAGCAATTCGCTTCTGAATCAGCAACCAGGCTGCAGCCGCAAAGATCAGCACATGGATCAACCCAAGCCACCGAATGTCGAATTCCCTTGTTTGATTCAGCCACAGAGCCCCTTGTGCCAGCCAAACCTCGACGCCCCAATACGGGCTCACCCAAAGTGAACTGGCTTCGCTCCGCCACAGCCGGTGAAAGTAGTGAAAAGTTGGCTGAGGCCCAGGATCAGCCGCCGTCAAGGCAAAGCGTCCCGCAACTTTTGCAAAGTCTCCATTGTCAGCCAGACCCACATAAGGAGGCACCCAAAGTTGCCAGGCCACGGGGATCAGGAAGAGACAAAGCCAAAGGATTTTCGTGCGTAGCGCCACAGTTGTTCTAATTTCAAAGAGTGACACAAGCGAGAGTGATTCTGTTGATCGGAATTCCAGGTTCTGGAAAATCTACCTGGGCCAAGGCTCAAGACTGCACAATTTTGAGCTCAGACGAGATGCGCCTCGTCCTCAGCGGAGACGAGACCAACCAGAATATTCACGGCAAAGTCTTCGGCGCAATGCGGCACATCTTGCGCACCCGCCTTGAGATCGGCTCATCCCCCACCATCCTCGACGCCACAAATCTACGCCGCAGAGACCGCAAGAATTGGCTTCGTTTGATCGCCAGGTACGATGCGATAGCCGAGGCAGTCCATTTCGACATCCCGCTCGATCTCGCACTCAAACGCAATCGCAACCGGTCGCGAATCGTTCCAGAGGAAGTAATCGAGCAGATGTTCAAAGGCCTTCAGGCCCCAACAGAAGCTGAAGGTTTCGCCAAAATCACGACCATTTCCGGGTAGCCCAAAGCCAAAGCAAGACCGGCATCACCGTCAACCCCGCAACACAAATCGCCACCTGCTGCGCGGGCATACCGCGATCAATCGCCTCGCCAGAAAGAAAGCTTGAGAGCGAAATCGAGGTCATCATCAACGCAAACTCCGCACTCGTCACCCGCCCTCGGTATCGATCCTCACTCAGCGTCTGCACGAGCGTCGAAGAAAACACATAGTTCATCGATGTCCCTGCATGGCCAACCACAACAGCCAGAGCCGCCAGCGCCAGACTCGGCGCAAAGCCCAATCCAAGATATCCGACGCAAGCGATCGCAAACCCAAGCGTGATGCCCCACCGCAACCGCGACAGCTGCATCGTCGCTAGCGGTGCCCCCAGCATTGGCCCAATGAAGCTTCCGATTCCCCGAGCCCCCATCAGCGTGCTCATCCCAAGCATCCCTGCCTGACTGGAGTCGAGCCCCCAACCATCCAGACGAAACTGCCCTTCACCCAGCACCGGCAGCAAAACCCAATTCGCTCCAATCAAGCCAATTCCGCCCTTGATCAACAGAATCGGCTTCAAGCGTTCATGCTCGCGAATATACCGCCAGCCGTCCATGATCGGCGAAAAATCAAAAAGCTCGCGAAATCGCAATGGCCCCTGCCCGTCCACATGTTTTTCTTCAAATTGCATCCGTGTCAGCAGCCAGGCCGAAACCAGAAAGGTAAACGCGTTGATCACAAATACAGAATTCCGTCCAAAGCTCGCAGCCACCAATCCACCAAGTGCCGAGCCAAGAAAAAAATTCACAGCCCAGGTGGTAGAACCTAGAGCATTCGCAACAAGCGTCTCACGCTCCCCGCGGCATAGATTCGGCATCAGACTCGAACGCCCTGGCTCAAAGAACGCCCACATGACGGTCTCCAGAAACATCAATAAGTAGATCAGCCAGATGCGATCCGCCGACTGAGCAAAGATCATCGACCCAACGATGAAGAAGCGCGCAATATCAGCGACAATCATGACCTGCCTGCGCTTCAGCCGGTCATTCACCACGCCAGCCATGGGCGAGACCAGCACTTGGGGAAACACCATCGCAACCGTAGCAAAGGCCACGCTACGCGCACTACCGGTCAACTCCAGCAACAAACTATAAATCGCGACGGCGTAAAACCAATCGCCCATCTCGCTGACCACCTGTGCGAACCACAAGAACCGCACATTGCGATTTGTCCGCAACAGTATCCAATAAGCTTTGAGCGAGACCGCGTTTTCAGCCATACGACATCAGGTGCTGTAGACACCCATTCGCTGCTTGGTCAACTGCACAGTCTGTTCGGCAATCGGTGCCACACGAGCACGCCCCTCTTCAAGCACACCAGCCAAATACCCCGGCTCAGCCGTAATCTCAGCAAAGCGCTTCTGAATAGGCTCAAGATGACTCACCACCATCTCTGCCACGGTCTTCTTAAGATCCCCGTACCGCATCCCACTAAACTTACCCTTCATTTCGTCATCGCTGACTTCACTGAAGGCCTGATAGATGCCAAGCAGATTCTCAACACCCGGTCCCATCGTTTCAAAATCCACATGCGGATTGGAATCCGTCGTCGCCCGGTTAAATTTCTTGCGAATCAAATCCGGCGGATCGAGCAGCGCAATCGCATGACCACTCCCGGGTGCCGATTTGCTCATCTTCTTCTCTGGCTCATCAAGCCCCATCACCCGCGCCCCAACAGCCGGAAGCTTCGTCTCAGGCATCACAAAGGTCTGCCCATACAGCGAATTGAACCGCTGCGCGATATCGCGCGCCAGCTCCAGATGTTGGCTCTGATCATCCCCAACAGGCACAACCGAAGCCTGATAAAGCAGGATGTCAGCCGCCATCAAGACCGGATACTGCATCAACCCGGAGAGAATGGTTTCTTGTCCGGCAGCCTTGGATTTGTACTGCGTCATCCGCTCCAGCCAGCCGATCGGAGTGATGCATGTCAGCAGCCACGACAACTCGGAATGGCCCGGCACAGTCGACTGCGCAATCACCGTCGAATGCTTCGGGTCGATGCCACAAGCCAGAAAGATTCCGGCGATTTCGAGGATCTTCCTTTTTAGCTCCTCTGGCGATTGGTAGACTGTAATCGCGTGCAAATCCACAATACAGAAGATGCTCTCGTAGTCGTACTGAATCTTCGTCCAGTTTTTAAGCGCACCTAGATAGTTGCCGATGTGCAGGTTCCCGGTGGGCTGCACACCCGATAAGACCCTCTTTTTCATGTCGAATTCTAATTCTCTCACTGAATCCCCGTCACAAACCTTTCGAATCGAAAAGCTTGTGTATGGCGGCGCTGGCCTTGCCCGTCACGAAGGCCGCGTTTACTTGCTTCCCAAGGTGGTGCCCGGCGATCTCGTCGAGGCTAGCGCCTGGAAAAGTAAGTCAAACTTTATTGACGCACGCGTCGATCAGATCGTCGAGGCCTCTCCAGATCGTGTCGAGCCACCCTGCCGTCACTTCGAGAAGTGTGGAGGCTGCCAATACCAGCAGCTCTCGTACGAGCAGCAACTTCACTGGAAACGAGAGATCCTCCGCGAACTCTTCGACCGCGCCAAGCTTAAGCTCGACCGCGAGATCCAGACCATCAGCGGCGAGCCCCTCGCCTACCGCAATCGCACCCAGTTCCACTTCCACGACGGCAAGGTCGGCTTCCTCGAAGTCGCCAGCCACAAACTCGTGCCGGTGGATCAGTGCCCGGTCTCCTCACCCAAGATCAATGAAGTCCTCCGCGTCCTTAACCTGATCGCCAAGGATCACCGCTTCCCCAAGTTCCTCAAGTCGCTCGAAGTCTTCACCAACGAGACTGACGTCCAGCTCAATGTAGTCGACACAAACGCACCCATCGCCAAGCATTTCTTTGACTGGATGGAGCACGAAATTCCCGGCGTCAAGTCAGGCGCCATCACCTACCCTGGTGCCGGTTACGACTGGAAGGTAAGCTATCGCAGCTTCTTCCAGGTCAACCGCTTCCTCGTCGATGCTCTCGCAGACCTCACCGTCCGTAACCTTAGCGGCTCGCACGCCCTCGATCTTTACGCCGGTGTCGGGCTCTTCAGCCTCCCGCTTGCCAAGACCTTCGAGCGCGTCACAGCAGTGGAATCGGGCAAGGTCGCCATGTTCGACCTCCAGGCAAATTCAAAAACCTACAACGTAGAAAACATTCGCATGGCGCAAGCCAATGTAGAGGCCTTCCTCACCGATCTCACCGAGAAGCCCGACGTCATCATTGCAGACCCGCCTCGCAGCGGCCTGGGCAAAGTAGCGGCCGAACAACTGGCTCGCATCCAGTCTCCAGAACTCCGCCTCGTCTCCTGCGATCCATCGACGCTAGTACGCGATCTCGCAGTATTGATGGCTGCCGGCTATCACGTAGACGAGATGGTGCTCATAGACCTCTTCCCCCAAACCTTCCACCTCGAAACGGTTACGAAGCTTCGACTGGGTTAAGGCTCGTCGGCTGGGCAGCACCGCCGCCCTTGGTGAAATACTCCCGCGCACCTTTACGCAAGAACAGCTCAATCAGATTCAGCAGAATCGCCAGCCCAATCAAAAGTGGCCACAGCGCAAGAGAGGTCTCAATCTGGCGGCCGCCGCCTCTGAAAACATCCCCAGCCTTAGGCTCTGACAATCCACCGCTGAAGCTCGCAATCTGCTTGAGCATCGCCGGATTATTGCCGTATGCAACAACTTCAGTTTCCTGACGGTAGAATCCCACCTCAGGGAAGAGTCGTGTAACCTCAGCCGGGCGAACCCGGAACAACCCCGTACGATCCCCAATCAGAATCCGTCCGCGATAAACACCAGCCGCCACCTTTTGCACCATCACTGGCTGTTGAAAACCATTCGCACCAAACACAAAGAGCGCGGGCACCTTCGCCTTCGAATCCTCGCCTGTTGCCAGACGATAAATCACCTCAAGCTCACGATTCGTAGGGTCGAACGTCAACGAAGAATCTTCGGTCTCCGAGTGCGGCAACAAGTCGCGCAACACATTACCCCAGAACCGGTCAAAGCCAGCCCAGGCCATCCAGTTCTCGGCCCAGCGGCTCTTGGCATCGGAAGTAAACACCGTGACACGGCCCAGGCCATACTGCCAGCGAGCCAGCAGCGGATCCTGCGTATTCGCCTTCTCACCAGGCACCGTCAACAGCAAATCAGCCGAAGGCTTCGATTCATACTTCACATAGCCCTTAAGGTTCGGCGCCTTATCGATCCCCGTGCCTTCCAGAATTTCCGCAGCGCGCATCAGAATCGCCTGCGTCGGCTTTTCCACTGCAGTTGACCCGGTAAACTCCATAACGTCCCGCAAGAGAATCTGCTCAAGGCCACTCGGGTCAGTCAGGAAATAGCTCTTACCCTTTGAGAATTGGGCCACCTTCTCGAGATAGCCCTTGTTCACGTCTTGCCCCAGCCCAACCGTAGAAATCGTAACGCGCTGAGCACCAGCTTCACGAGCAAGGCTTATCGAATCACCCTCTTCAGAGATACCGTCCGTCAGCAACACGATGTGCTTGAAAGTTGCCTTCACAGGCACAATCTTCTTAAATGCCTCAGCCAGCGCCGGCGCAATCTGAGTTCCGCCATCAGGAGTAATCCCGGCCACCAACCGCTTGATCAGCACCTTGTCCTCGGCCTTGCGAATCGGCACAGCCCACTGGTGAGAGTTATCAAAAATCAAGACGCCAACCAAATCGGTCAACCGAAGATTCTCGATCACACCAATCGATGCAATCCGGGCCAACTCCATCTTGCGGCCTTCCATCGAAGAGCTCTTGTCGACGATCAAAACTACGCAAGTGCCTTCCGGGCTGCGCGGGGGTGCAAGCTTGGCCGGTAGTGTTCGCTCCAGCGGATCCTCAGGCGTACCCGGCTTTTTCTCGAGATACTGATTGCGCTCACCGGCAATCGTCAGCAAGCCGCCACCCCGCTTGACATAGTTTTCTACCGCAAGCTTGGCATTCGGAGAATACCCTTGCAGATCCTGATTATTAAGAACCACCACTTCGTACTTCTGCATCGCATCCAGCGGCAACTCACTCAGCTTCGTCACTTCAAATTGATAAGAATCCACTGCACGCATGAAGTTCACATCCGTTCCCGCAGGGTCCTGTGAAACATAAAGCATGCGCGGCTTTTGGATGTACATCGCCTGATCGAAGCTAGCCTCGCCAAGATCCCCGGCTGCCAACGTGCCCGAAAGATGAATCACACCAGAAGTCGTCACCGCAGAAATAATTGACAACTCATTCACTCCTGGCTTCAACTTCAACTCCCCAGAACCAATCGTCTTGCCTTCGGCCTTAAGTTCCAATCGGGCAGTCGTCTCCTTGGGAGATCTCAAAGTAATCTCGACTGGAAACTTCTCGCCGGCAAAAGCCTGTGGCGGCATCTTCACCGCATCGATATTCAACTGCGGCTTCTGACGGCCACGCAACGTATACGTATCAATCGGGATATTCATCTGCTGCGCCTGCCACAGCGCCTGCATCGCATTACCCTCGGTCTCCATGCCATCACTGATCACGACAAAATGCGGCACCAATTCAGCAGGCGTAGAAGCGATCGCATCCCGAATCGCAGCCTCAAGATTCGTGCCTCTTCCTGCCTCACCCGCAGTCGCCTTCAACCCACCGGCAGATTCATCGGCCGTAATCGATCTCACGCTGCGCGCAAAAGGCATCACCCGCACAATATGCCGGCCACGAGCACCCTGAACCTGGCCAATCCGCTCAGCCAGCGTAGCCATATCCGACTGCGTCAGACTTTGCGAAGTATCGGCCAGAATCGTCACCGCGAGCTTTGTCTCAAACAAAGACATCGCCGGGCCATACAAAGCCACCGCAATCAAAGCCAGGGCCGCAATCTTTAACCACATCCGCTGCTTCTTGGCAAAGAGCCACCACTCAATCAGCAACACAATGCCGCCTGCAAGCGCGAGCCAACGCCATAGCTCCTTCGCCTCGGGCTCACTCGTGCCATCGAGCGGAATTCCACTGGCAACAGTAGAAGGCGCGTCCCAGCTCTTATCTGGCAGATCTGGCAAGGTCAGCGAGTAAACCACTTCGCGACTACCATCGAGGATCCGTACCGTTCCGGGGTAAGGCATAAAGCTGCGCAACATGCCGTTCTCAACCGAAAACGGCAGCGCTTTGCCGTCACCGGTCAATACCTGCAGCGTCTTCAAGTCGACGTCCCCTACCGGCAACTGAATCGCCCCCGGGCTCGCAGCCACGCTCTCCCATTGTTTGTAGCTGTCTGGTGCCAGATATCGCAATATATTGGCAATCAACAACGGCCCGGTCACTTCCTGCCGCATCGCAGTCTTTAGTGGCTGAAAGCCAATCCGCACGACGCCCTTGCCCGCAACCAACAGCGGCCCACTGTCACTCTCAAGCACTGCCACTTCGCCCGCACCAGTACTCAAAACTTTAGCTCCGCTCAAACGGAAGTCACGACTCCGGATGCCCCCGGCAATCGGGTGATCCGTACGCCAGCTCTTAAGCACCAGGTCTTGCGTCCCACTCACTACATAAAGCGAAGCAGACTTCTCAGGCTTAGCGGGCGAAATTCCGTCAAAGATCAGAAGCGAACCATCGGCAGCCTGCGGCGTATACTGCTCCGGGCTAAAGTACAAAGCTTCCACCAGCGGGTTTGCTGCCAACAACGGCCGCCAGACCTGTGGCTCCCGGCTGTACACCTTGGCCTTGACGCCAGGCAGCGCAGGCAGCTCCACCTCAACCCGGTCATCAAGCGCCACATCGTCACGCCCAAGCAACCTAACCTCAAGCACGCCCGACGATTTCGTCCGGTGTGTCAGAGTAAGTGTTTGTTCTGCACCAGCCGCAAGCGTCGCATTCGTACTCGCCACGGGCACGCCACCATAAGAAAGCCCCAGCGACAAAGGCCGCGCCTGAGCGGCGTAATTCTTAAC
>JBKJUN010000277.1:0-7435 GCA_046590555.1 Bryobacter sp.
AGGGCGCGTAGCAGCTTGGTGTTGTCCTCCTCGACGCGCTGAACGACGGTATCGTGGCGAGCCATCAGATCGATGTGGCGCTCGCGCAGCTTTTCGTTCATCCCCTTGAGATAGTCCACCACCAGCGCTACTGAGGCTAGGCTCAGCAGTATCAATACGCAAAATATGACTTGAAACTCGTAGCCGCTCAGATTCATGAAATTGTCCCTATCACCTAATGGTAGGGTTCGGTGTCAAGAGGACCAATAGGACTAAGGGTGCAAACTTCATTAGTACCGAGCCCTTATCTTCTCGGGTGAATCGCTTAGTACATGGATGGGTCAAATTGCTTAGAAGTGTGTGGTCAAGAGAATTTTGAGAACGCCTGGGGCTTGGGCTTGCGAGAATGCTTGCGGCGCATTAGTCAAGCGCTCACGCCCGTTGATCATGGGCGCAAGCAACAAGCGCTTCGATTTCAGAAGCTTCAGTGCAGGCTCAAAGCGTCCGCATCTTGAGCCAACGAGCGTGATCTCATTGACAATCCAGTTGGCGGAATCCACCTTAAGGCGCTCAGCAACAGTTGATTTCATGATGATGGTGCCTCGTGGTTCAATCATCGTGAGAGCCGCATCAAATCCCTGGGCCGAACCGGTGGCATCGACGACGAACGGGAACGCTGCTTTTGGCAGTTTGGGGCTATCACGCTCGATGGCCGATGCCTCGATGCCCAACCGATCGAGGAGTGAAAGCTTGTTTCGGTTCCGCCCGAAGAGATGAATCTTGAGCCCGTTCAGGTGGAGGACTTGGGCGATGAGGAGCCCGAGTTTGCCGTCACCGAGGACTGCCACCGTGGCCTGTTTCGGAAAACGGACTTGCTCGAGAATCTCGCAAGCGGCGGCGATGGGCTCGGTGAAGACCGCTTCTTCGTCGGTGATCGAGTTGGGCAGCAGACGCAGGTTCTCCTCGGGTAGCGTCAGGTACTCCGCGAAGGCTCCCGGATGCTTGACGATGCCGAGCACCGTACGATTGGGGCAGTGCCGGCCGAGGCCCTTCTGGCAGTAGAGACATTTACCGCAGGCGAGGTTGATTTCACCAACGACGCGTTTGCCGATCAGTTTAGGATTTGCAGCACTCACGACGTCGGCGACGAATTCGTGACCCGGAATCCCGGAGAATCCGTAGTAACCGCGGAGGAGTTCAATGTCGGTATTGCAGATGCCGGCCAGGCGCAGTCGCAGAAGTGCGTAGCCTTTGCGCGGGCGGGGTTTCGGCGTCTCGATAACGGAGACTTGTCCAGATTCAATCTTTACAGCAAGCATCGTTCTTATAATGGGGAATCTACCATGCGATCGTATCTGGCCTGCTTTAACGCAGCTTGTGGTGCCGAATATCCGGTGACCGAAGTTATCTACAACTGCCCCGCTTGCAGTGGTCTTCTTGAAGTGCGCTATGACGGCGTGCGGACAGAGGCGTTCACTCTCAAGCAGATCTGGCGTGAACGGCGCATGAGCAATCATCCGCTCGACCAGAGCGGTGTGTGGCGATACCGCGAGATGTTTCCGTTTCTCGAAGATGAGCGCCATGTGATGACGCTGCGTGAAGGCAATACGCCAATTCTCGATGCGTGTCTCGCGTCAAGCTATGCGGGTGTGGACCGTGTGCGCTTCAAGCATCAGGGCTTCAACCCGACCGGCAGCTTCAAGGACAACGGGATGACCGCTGGTGCAAGCCAGGCAGTGCGTCTCGGCATGAAGCGGGTGGCCTGTGTGTCAACCGGCAACACGAGCGCGTCTATGGCTGCTTACGCTGCAATGTCAGGGCTTGAGCCGATCATCCTCATCCCCAACGGCAACATCGCTTTTGGAAAGCTGGGGCAGGCCCTCGATTACGGCGCGAAGACCTTGCAGGTGGACGCGAACTTCGATCAGATTCTGGCGCTAGTGCGCATTCTAGCCGAAAAGCTCGGTATCTATCTGCTGAACAGCGTGAACCCCTTCCGAATTGAAGGGCAGAAGTCGATTGTGATCGAGATGATGGATCAGCTCGACTGGAATGTGCCGGACTGGATTGTCGTGCCCGGCGGAAATCTTGGCAATATCAGTGCGTTTGGCAAAGGTGCCCGCGAGTTGTATGAGCAGGGCATCATATCCAAGCTGCCTCGTTTTGCTGTAATTCAGGCAGCGGGGGCGAGCCCGTTTTATGAGTTCATGAAGGCACCGCACGAAGGGGGCTTTGTTTCTAATACCCATCCGGAGACTCTGGCAACCGCCATCAAGATTGGTGACCCGATAAGCTGGCCCAAGGCCTGGCAGACGGTCGGCACCGATGGGTTGGTGGAGAGCGTGACCGAGCAGGAGATTGCCGACGCAAAGGCCGTCATTGGACGTTGTGGCATTGGTTGCGAACCAGCCAGTGCGACGACTCTCGCGGGAATCAAGAAGTTGCGCGCCGCAGGCAAGATGCGAGCCGATGAGAGCATCATTGCCGTCCTAACGGGCAATGTCTTGAAGGACCCCGATTACATCTATCGCTACCACACGAATCAATTGAAGGACCCGCATGGGGACCCGATCACCGGGAACTTCGCCAATCCACCGGTGGTGGTGCCGAACGATATCGACGCGATTCGGAAGTTGCTCGGCGACTAGATTCTGTTTTACCAGAGGACTCGGACTGCATACAATCCGATGTGCCGATCTGGCGTAAGGATTGTCATGCCATGAATTATCGCTTGGGCTACAAGGAGACGATCAAATGGATCTGCGTGAAATCTGGAAAGCCGGCCTGCTAGCAATGCAGATTCCTCGTCGATTTCCAAGCTTCCAATTCCGCTTAGCTTGCGACCTTTTGGAATTAAAGTATCTGGCCTTTCAGGCAGAGGCATTCTACCGGATGCGTATTTGATGCTTAATTCCCATGCTGATGCTGTACTCAGGAATACTTCATTATCACGAGCGGCAAGAGTATCCATGGCCACTTTGCTGAGTTTGGTATCGTCTGCGACGAGCCAGAGAAATGAGCAAGTATCAAGTAATATCTTCATTGTAAAGGGGTCCCTCACCGTTGAAGGCCCTGAGTATTTCATCCGGCAATGGTTCGAAGAACGAATCTGGAACCTCGAATTGCCCCTGGAAAACCCCAAATCGGATTGCCTGCTTTGGCGACTTCCCCAATGCGCGCAGTTCGGCGACAGGCTCATTACGATTGCAAATCTGGATCGTTTCTCCGGGTTCGAGTTCGGCAATGTAGCGCGACAGGTTCGTTTTGGCGTCGTGCATGTTGACTCGCTTCATGCCTTAATTGTGAACTAGGAAGTGAACTAAGTCAATCTGCGTTCAGGCCGAGGCTTCGTAGGCAATACGCATCCAATCCAAAAGCTCTTTGTCGACTTCTTTGGCGTTCGTGATTTTCACTTTGTACTGACACATACCGCCGGGCTTTTCGGCCATCAACCGCTCCGTTGCGGGAACATCCTTCATGTTGAGGCCGACTTCGATCCGCGAGTTGGTGGCAGGGCCAACCATAGCGAATTGCTTCTTGCGGCGGAGGCTCAGATAAGTTTTCTTGGGCGCAATTTCGAATTCGCCAAGCTTGTGAATCTCGCCCATGATCTTGTCGTGTATTGGGCGCAGCGGGGCCTTGAGGCCGCTGTAGATCTCATCGACAGGGTCCGCTTCGGACGCGGGCTTGAGCGACAGAATGGCGAGTGCATTAGCATCGCCGTGGCCCAGACCCAGATCCTTCTTGAGCATGTCGCGGATCAAGCCTGCTTTGCCGAGTCCGCTGGCGAGAATCATGCTTCTCAATTCGGCAAATGACTTGCCAGTCTTTTTCTCAATGTTCTTCAGTTGGGTCGCGACAGCCTGATCGACGATGCTCACGGGGTTTTGATTTTCCTCGTGAGCATCATATTCGATTGGGCTGAACGGGGGCTACGCTTTGTCGTCGGCTTCGAGCAGCTTGAGGCCCTCGAAGGTCGAAGGCGGCAGCACCCCAGCATTGGAGTAGATGAAGAGCTTCGCCCGCGAGTCGGCGATATCCAGATTGCGCATATGGAGCTGACCGATGCGGTCAAGCGGCGTAAAGGAGCCTTCCACCTTCTCCATCGACAGGCGCTCAGGCGCATAGGTGAGATTGGGCGAATCCGTATTCAGGATCGAGTAATCGTTGCCACGGCGCAACTCAAGTGTCACTTCGCCGGTGACTGCTTTGGCAATCCAGCGTTGCAGCGTCTCGCGCAGCATCATCGATTGCGGGTCAAACCAGCGGCCTTCATAAAGCAGGCGACCGAGGCGGCGACCCATATCGCGATACTGCTCGATCGACCCCTCGTTGTGGATTCCGGTAATGAGGCGCTCGTAGGCCAGGAAGAGCAGGCTCATTGCGGGAGCTTCGTAGATGCCGCGGCTCTTGGCTTCGATGATGCGGTTCTCGATCTGGTCGCTCATGCCAAGGCCATGACGGCCGCCGATGCGGTTGGCTTCCAGCACCAGTTCGACGTCGTTTGCGAATGTCTTGCCGTTGAGGGCGACCGGACGGCCTTCTTCAAAGCGCACGGTGACTTCTTCAGCCTTGACGACAACATCGTCGCGCCAGAAAGCAACGCCCATGATAGGTTCAACGATCTTGATGCCGGTGTTAAGACTTTCAAGATCTTTGGCTTCGTGAGTTGCCCCCCAGATGTTGGAGTCGGTCGAGTAGGCCTTCTCTTTCGACATCTTGTAGCCGAGGCCAGCCTTCTCCAGCAACTCCGACATTTCTTTTCGACCGCCGAGTTCGTTGTTAAATGTCTGGTCGAGCCAGGGTTTGTAAACCTTCAGCGTCGGATTCACCATCAAACCGTAACGGTAGAATCGCTCGATGTCGTTGCCCTTGTAGGTCGAGCCGTCACCCCAGATGTTGACCTGGTCTTCCTTCATCGCGCCAACGAGCATGGTGCCGGTGACAGCCCGGCCAATAGGCGTGGTGTTGAAGTAGGGCAGACCGGCGGTAGTGATGTGGAAGGCACCACACTGCAAAGCGGCAATGCCTTCGCGCACCAGTTGTTCGCGGCAATCCAGCAAACGCGCAACTTCAGCGCCACATTCTAAAGCGCGGCGCGGGATCGCGTCATAGTCGGGCTCGTCAGGCTGGCCGAGGTTGGCCGTATAGCAATAAGGGATCGCCCCCTTTTGGCGCATCCAGTAAATGGCAGCCGAAGTATCGAGGCCGCCGGAGAACGCGATACCGACCTTATCGCCGATGGGTAAGGATTGAAGAATATTGGACATGAGTGCTTTCTCTCATGGTAACCAGCGACGAGAGGGGTTAAGCTGGATTTTCAAGCCAATATGGATCGCAAAATTGATATTGTCCGCATTAACGGCGTCGAGATCCACCTCGGTGCCCCCGACGAGCTCAATGTAAGCTGGGTCGGCCAGGAGGAAGCCATGCGCCAACTGCTGGCTGCCTGGCTTGTCCTCGACGAGCATGATTTACCAATGAATCCGCGGCTTGTAGGCAAGCCCGGGGTAGGGAAGACCTCGCTCGCCTGGGCCGCCGCAGAGCGTTTGGGCCAGCAGGTTTACATCATGCAGGCCACTGCCGATACACGTCCGGAGGATCTGATCGTAACGCCCGTTCTGGAAGAACAAGGCAAGCTGCGATATGTCGCTTCACCTTTGGTGACGGCAATGATTCGCGGCGGCGTCGCCATTCTCGACGAAGGAAACCGTATGAGCGAGAAGAGCTGGGCCAGTCTTGCCCCGGTGCTCGACACGCGCCGCTATGTGGAATCGATCATCGCGGGTATCAAGATCAAGGCACATCCTCTGTTTCGATTTGTCGCAACCATGAACGACGACGCGAGCACCTTCGACCTGCCCGAATACATTCAGAGCCGCCTGCAGCCCCAGATTCTGCTCGACTTCCCGGAGCGCGATGAAGAGTTGGCGATTCTCAAAGAGAACCTGCCTTATGCCGACGCGCAGATCCTCGATTATGTGACTGACTTCCTACAGCAGGCGCATCAGGCCGAAGAACGTTTTTCGATTCGTGACGGCATCAATATTATTCGTTACACGATGAAGTTGCGGAGCGTAGGGGAATCGCCCTTGAACGATCGCATTTCGCTGCCGCTTGCGATCAAGACCATCCTTGGCGTGGAAGCCATGCGTTATGTCCGGAGCTACTGAGGACTTTCTCAAAGAGTTCAGCAGTCTGCGTCGCGGACGCTTTCGCTATTTTCCTGTCGCCCCCGGCAAGATGGAATTTGCGATGGAAGTGCGCAAGGCTTTGCTCCGCGAACGGCCTTCAATTGTTGCCCTCGAACTGCCTGCCTTCTTCGACACACGGCTCTACGAGGCGGCTTCGCGCTTTCCTCAAATCAGCGCTCTGGTCTATCCGGATAGGCTGTGCGAGAACGACGAGAAGGCAACGGCAATCTATTGTGTCCTTGAACCCTGTGACGCCTTTGTCGAGGCGTACCGCACAGCTCATGAAATTGGGGCCGAGGTTGTGTTGATTGATCCTGCCGTAGGCGAACGACCGCATTTACCGGACGACTATCCCGACACGGTGGCGATCCAGCGAATCGGTCTCGATCAGTACATTGAGAGCTACCGGCTTTTCCCTCAGCAGCGCAATGATGAGGTAAATGATTTCGCCTCTGGGCTGGCCTGGAAGCTGCAAGGGGCTGACCCGCTACGCGAGGTCTTTGTAGTTGTTTCCCTGAACCTGCTCGACCCATTACTCGATGCAATGGAGACCCCGCAGGATCCGCCGAGGCAACGGTCGCGGCTCGAGTATGTAGACCTCGTCAACGTTCACCCGGATTCCCTGGGTGAGGTTCTGACAGAATACGCGGCGTTGCAGCAGCGCTATGAATACTGGCGTAAGCAGATGTCTGATACCCGGCTGGTGGATCGGCCAGCGGCGCAGTACGACACCTTGCGCCGTGCGGAAGTAGATTACGAAAAGAGCACCGGCGACAAGGTAGTGCCCTATCAGCGGCGACTAATCGCCAAGTTCACTCGAAATCTCGCCCATGTAAACGGCTATCTGGTTTCGACTCTCTACGAGTTGACGCTGGCGGCTCGATCGCTGGTCGATGACAACTATGCCTGGGAAGTCTGGACGGCAGGCAGCCGTTACGATTTTCAGCAAGAAACAAGTCAGCCCGAAACCATGCGCCTCTCCGGGGATGAGGTCTTCTTTCGTACTCGCAAATTGAAATTGCGACGGCGATTACCGCGCCCGAAGCAACGCATGAAGCCTCGCACCCTCAAGGAGCGCAAGCAGGAAGGCAAGCCCGGGGAATGGGCGCGTGAACTCAATGGCAATTCGATTTGTTCGTACCCGCCGGAAGATTTAGTGATCGAAGACTTTGGCCGCTTCCTGCAGAAAAAAGCGCGGTCGATACTGACTGAGGAGCGCACGCGCACAGAGCCATTTCAATCTTCTTTACTTGATGGCATCG
>JBKJUN010000439.1:0-4555 GCA_046590555.1 Bryobacter sp.
TGATTCCTGCCCTAGTCGCTTGACGCGCTTTGCCACGTCGTCATGCGTATCCCAAGGCTGTCCTGCGCCATGCCACACCTGCACCACTCGCACACCCTTCTCAACCAATCGCCGCGCCATCAGCATCTGGCGCCCATGCAGCGTGTCGCCATACATGTCGCGAATGTGTTGCGGCTCTTTCGACAAATCGAAGACGTCCTCTGCTTCCATCTGCATCCGGAACGCCAACTCAAACGACTGTACCCGCGCCTCCAGCGCTTCATCTTCTGAGCGCGTCTTCTGATGCTCCTTGTTCATAGCAGCTAGCAATTCCAACTGCTTCTGTTGCTCGCCTCTTTGTGTCAACTTGTTCTGAACATCCCCCAACAGCTTGTCCAATGCTGTTTCCCGCGTGTCGATGTGAGTTCCCTGATAAGCTCCCGGCAGAAACGCGGACTTCCAGTTTTGTGCTCCGCGAATCGGCAAGCCTCCAGGGCACAGCGAGATGAATCCAGGCAGATTCTGATTTTCCGACCCCAGTCCGTAAACCACCCACGATCCAAAACTCGGACGGCTTTGCTGTTGCGCCCCGCAATTCATCATCATCAGCGAAGGCTCATGATTCGGTACGTCTGTGTGCATCGACCGGATCACGCACATTTCATCGGCGTGTTGCCCAACCTTGGCAAACACATCACTCACCTCAATGCCGCTCTGGCCATACTTGCGAAATTCAAATGGCGACGGCAGTGCCGTCCCAGTCTTGCGCTCTGTCCTCAGGTGCACCGGTAATGCTTGCCCCGCGTACTTCGCCAGCGCCGGCTTTGGATCAAACGTATCCATCTGCGAAGGCCCGCCATTGGCGAAGATATGAATCACTCGCTTGGCCTTGCCTGGGAACTGTGGCTTGTGTGGCGTCAGCGGCCCCGCAAGGCCAGACTGCTCCAGCACTCCAGCTAATCCCAACATCCCCATGCCCGTTCCAGCACGACGAAAAAGTTCACGACGGTTCAGTAAGTTCATAGCAGTTAATCCAAAAACGCAAATTCATTAGTCAATAGCAAGATCTGTGCCAGTTGTTCGCGGGGCGTCAGAGGCCGGATCCACGGCCCGGCAAAGTCTTTCTGCGCGTCCCATTTCTTCTCACCCGCAACGATCACCGGGCTCCACGCAAAGCGATCAGCCTCATAATCATCAATCGAATCGACCACAAAGTCGATCATCTCGCCTCGCTCCACGACGATACCTTTAAGCTCAGCCGCTACGCCAGGATTCGCTTTGTAACTGAGACCGTCCGCAGGTGGCGGTGGATTCTCTACCCGCCACTGCCCCAGCACGCCTTTGCGGCTCGATATCACCCAGCCCCGAATTCCATTGCTCAGCTTGAAGCGCTGCTGAAACGCTCCCACTGACAACACCAGTCTGCCCTGCACATCCATCAAGCCATCGACAGGTGCAACCCAGCGCCGCACCACAACACGCGACAAATCATCCCCTGGCGATCCGCCGTTGGCTGTCAACTCTGCCACCCCAGTCTTTGCGTCCACTCCCCCCGATCCGTTTCTCCAATCCTCACCCGTGAAGAAACGAAACGCCTCAAAGCCGCTCACTTTCCCCGTTTCGATGTCGAGACTCGCCGTTCCGTAGCTCCACGGCCCCGGGTCTGGTCTTGTCTGCGGTTGTGAGAGCGCATCCCAGAAAGGCATCCCCTGTTCTAACTCCTTCTGCGTCGCCTCCCGGCCCAAGGCCAACCGATAGAGGTCTTTCAGATCTTTTGCCCGTGCCGCCAGGCCCTGCGCCATCTCCCCCGCAAACGGGCTATTCAACAGAAAGAGTCCCTGCTGGGGAACTGTCGTTTGATACCTCTGGGGAGAATGCTGCTCCGGGTCGGCAACGTCAAAATTCTTCAATAGGGCCAGCGGACGTTCTCGTTCGATCCTTGCATACAGAGTGCGCCGCGGGTCAGTGGGCACAGTAACAATGGAAATGGATTGCCCGCCGATCTTCCCATCCAGACGCCCGGAAACACTCAACATCGCATCCCGCAATGACTCAAAGTCGAGCCGCCGTCTGGGCATCCGCCACAGCAACTTGTTCTCAGGATCCTTCTGCCGCGCCTCGGCTCGATCTGCACTCGATTGTTGATATGTCTTCGAGAGGACGATCCGCCGAATCAACCGCTTCATCGACCAACCATCACGCATAAATTCCGCAGCCAACGTATCGAGCAATTCGGGGTGCGTCGCCAAGTCCCCACGGGTGCCGAAGTCACTCGGTGTCCTCACCAGCCCTTCGCCAAAAAAGTGCTGCCAAACTCGATTTACCATCACTCTTGCCGCCACAGGATTGCGCTCGTTGGTGATCGCATTGGCAAGCTCCAGCCGCCCTGATCCATTCTCGAAACAATTAGCCGTTTTGCTCAAAACCGTTGGGAAGCAGCGCTGCGTCTCCTCGCCCAGATCATTCTGATTCCCGCGTGTAAAGATGAATGACGGTCGAATCACCGGCTTGTCGTTCGCTCCGAGTAACATCGCATCGGACCCACGATAAGTTGCATCGTTCAATATCTCCTCATACTGCCACTGAAGATCCCGCGTCGTATTCGCATCGCCCTCGTTCATGATCGATGGGAATTCCTCGAGCGGCACTTCCGGTGGGGCATCGGGCCCAAATAGCAATGGCTTCCACTTCTCACTCACCGGCGCTGTCAGCACTGCTTCATAAGCTGCACTCGGATTGTTCTCTGCTTTCCTCCAATCCTCGAGCAAGGGGTCGTCTTTTCGTCCATCAAAGATTCTCCTGGCCCAGCGCGAAAGCACCAGCGAATTCAGATTCTTTTCGCGAGCCAGTGTTTCAAGACCCGCCGGCCCAACTTTGCGTGCACCCCACAGGGCATCGAGGTAACGGCGAATCTCTTTCGGCTCTCGAAACTCAGTACGCAATACTTCAATCCGCTCGCGGATGTAATCCACCAGCACCTTCTTGCGTAATGCAACCCGCTTCTCATAAAACTCGGGCAGAGTCCCAACCCGTACAGGGTCCACTCCATAGCGCGTATTGGCAAAGACGCCATAGAGTGAGTAGTAATCCTTCGTCGGAATTGGATCAAACTTATGGTCATGACATCTCGCACAACTCACTGTAAGTCCCAGTAGCCCGCGTGTTACCAGGTCAATCTTGTCGTCCACCACATCCGGTAAGTCGACAGCTCGATTGGGATTCAGACCCAGCGACAGAAATCCCAATGCAGCCTGATCCCTCTTGTCGATACCCTTCATCTGATCTGCCGCCAGTTGCATCGCGATGAAACGGTCATAGGGCAGGTCGCGGTTAAAGGCCCCAATCAACCAGTCCCTGTATCCAAACGAAATCATAAACTCGCGATTCAGAAAGCCCGTATCGGCATATCGAGCCACGTCCATCCAGTGACGCGCCCACCTTTCTCCAAATCTTGGGGATGCCAGATACTGATCCACTGCCTTCTCGAGCGGCAATCCGAAATCTCCGCCGCTGGGCGGCAGGCCAGTCAGATCAAAACTCAAACGCCGGATGATCGATCGGTGGTCAGCCGGTGCAGAGGCCCTGAGCCCATTTTCTTGAAGCTTCATTCGCACCTGTTCGTCGATAGAGCCGCTGCCTGGTTTAAGCGGTTGCCAGGCCCAATGCGAAACTGGGCCTCGCGAGACAGCAGATTTCGATATAACTGTTTCCGGCACCGGCGCTCCCATCTCTACCCACTTCACAAGCACGGAGATCTCGTCGTCTTTCAGCTTTCCTCCTGGCGGCATTCCAATCGTCTGGTAACGCACCGCCTGAATCAGCCGGCTGGAATCGGCTTCGTTTGGCTTTACTGTCGACCTAACCACACCCGGATCGTCAAACCGCAAACCACCCATCGGCGAAGGCAGCTTTGCACTGTGGCAACCGAAACACTTGCTGGCTAACAATGGGCGTACTTTCGCTTCGAAATATTCGACGCCAGGATCTCCCCGCAAGGGGAAGAGGATTAGGAATCCGAGCAATAGGCTTCTCACAAGCAATAGTCTATGCCAACCAGAAATCGAAATGAAGTTACGTATATAATTGGCCCAACTATGCGCTCCCGATCGCTCTACCTCTTCCTGCTCGCGGCCTCGTGCGCCCTGGCACAGAACGCGGCTCAACCTGGAAAATTCCACGTTGAACACGCCACGCTTTTGAACCTAGGCTTCGAGTGGCCCATTATTGGCGACGCCAATCGCAATGCCACTGTTGCCGTTAAATACCGCAAGGTTGGCGACACCGAGTGGCGTAATGCACTCCCCCTCGTCCGTATTGGTGGTGAAAACGTTTACCGCCGTCGCGAGAACCTAGATTACACCGTCCCTGAGGGCTTCGCCGGTTCGATCCTCAACGTCCAACCCGGCACTGAGTACGAATGCAACTTCGTGATGACAGACCCCGACGGCGTTTCCGGTCAAGCCACTCACACCGTCAAGGTCAAGACCCGCACTGAGCCCCAACCCTACCAAGGCGGTCGAACTCTCCACGTCTACCCGCCCGACTATTTCGGCCCTCGTCTGGAGCCCAACTTCAC
>JBKJUN010000440.1:0-10851 GCA_046590555.1 Bryobacter sp.
CTTCTCCACTCGCCACAGCCAATACCCAAACACACCAGACAGCGCAATCAATGCCCAGCCATACCAAGCTGTCACATCAATCAGTCCCAACAGAAGCGACACCGCCGCCAGCGTCACCAGAATAGCCCCTGGGTAATCGATATATGGCTTACCCTCAGTCAGCAGATGACGATCCTCCCACCAATGCCAGACAAACCAGGCAGAAAGGATACCGAACGGAATATTAATATAGAAAACACTTGGCCAACCTACTCGGTCCACTAAAAACCCACCCAGCAACGGCCCCGCAATACTGGAAATCCCCCAAACTCCGCTAAACAAAGCCTGCACCCGCGCCCGTTCCTCAAAACTGAACATATCCCCAATCATCACCAGCGCCAGCGGCAGCAAACCAGCCGCCCCCAGCCCTTGCAATCCACGAAACACGATCAACCAGATCATGCTCGGCGCAATCGAACAAAGCAAACTTGCAACCAAAAATAGCGCCATCGCCCACGCATAAACCACCCTGCGCCCCAGAATGTCACTCAGCTTTCCCGCAACCGGAATTCCCGCGCTCGAAGCCAGCACGTAAATCGAAAACGACCAGCCGTAAATACTCAGGCCACCCATCTCGCCAACGATCGTCGGCATGGCTGTCGCCACAACCGTCGACTCCATCGACCCCATGAACGACCCAATCATCAACCCAAGAGTCACCACCTTGCGCGGAGACCCAAATAATGCCTGGAAAGGATTCAAACTACTAGGTTAGCCCGGCTCATGTCTAAAACACCAATCCTGCAAAGGCAAGAACAGAACCGATGGCCGCTGCGATAACCAAACCTTGTCGGCGGCGATAGTATTCACTAGCCACCCATATCGCGACACCAGCAACCACCAACTCCACCAGCAAAACAATCAACGTTGCCGATTGCATCAGCCGGATCACCGAGAACAAGCCCACCACGCCCAAAGCACCAACCATCCCTGACACCTCCGAGCGGCGAGTCCAATACCCCATTACCTGCACCGAAAATTGAATCGTGAACGGAAAAAATAGGCGCCGGTCATCCGTCACAAAATAAGCAAGAAGCCAAAGGAGACTAATCCAACTCGTAGTAACCATTTCCAATGGACCTTTTACAAATGGCACAACACAAAGCATCGAAACAATTGCCACCATAAACCAAGCCCAGCCTCCGGCCAAATAGGCAAGAGACGAAACAGAAACTGCAGTCAAAAATAAAAGAGCCAAGTGGAATTATAGAAAAGGATCGCTACCGATTTGAAGCATCAAAAGGATAGAAAATTGTTAAATGGTCGGGCCGGCGAGATTCGAACTCGCGGCCTCTTGCACCCCAAGCAAGCGCGCTACCAGGCTGCGCTACGGCCCGAACATACAACCTTTTTAATATAGCTCACTTCTTCTGAGCTGCGGTCAATTTCCTCATCAATTCAATCGTCGGCTTCGGTGCTTCAAACTCAGCCTCCTCCAGCGGCGTCCGTCCAAAGCGGTCCTTCACGTTCAAATCCGCACCCTTGGCCACAAGATACTCAATCACATCGTTCAACCCAAACCGGATCGCCGCATGAAGCGCCCCACCATCCCCTTTGCGAGTTTCATTCACATCCACACCGGCCTCCACCAAATACTGAACCGGAGCCAGCTTCCGCCCAAACGCCGCCAGCACCAATGCATTAACCCCGTCCGGATTCTTCTCCTTGGCACTAGACCCCAAAGCAACCAGCGTCTTCATCATCTCGATATTCCCAGTCTGAGCCGCAGTCAAAAATGGCGTCAAACCACCGATCCGGAAAAAACCTCCCCGGCCTGAAACCACCGACGTCTGAGCCTTCAGATCCGCCCCGCGAGACACCAGTTCCTTCACCAGCGTCACCTTGCCCTGCTGCACCGCCTCATGCAAAGGTGTGCTCCCGCCCTTGTCACGCCCATTCACATCCACCCCGTAATTCAGCATCAACATAGCAACACTTTCATGCCCTCGGCTCAGCGCAATCAAAAACGGAGTCGCCCCGTCCGGGCTCACCGTCTTCGTTTCGGCCCCTCCGGCAATGATCGCCTTCACGGTCTCAAGATTTCCACCCTGCGCCGCAAACAACAATGCGTTGTAGCCCTTCTTCGAGATCGGGCTCACCGGCGCACCCTTCTCAATCAACATCTTCACAATCTCAGGGTTCCCCTCAGCCGCAGCCCACATCAGTGCGGTCTGCCCAGACCGCGTCTCCACCACATCGGCCTTGGCGCCAGCCTCAAGCAGCCGCTTTACAGTCGGCGCGCTCTTCGAATTCACCGCCCCCATCAGCGGAGTCTCCCCATTCCAACGGGTCGAATTCGGGTTCGCCTTCGCATCCAGCAGGATGTTGACAATGCCAACATTGCCTAACCCACAGGCAATCCCCAGCGGAGTCTCCCCATTCTCATCCGCAGCATTCACATTAGCCCCCACTCCAAGCAATGCCGTCACGATCTCTTTATCCTCGCGACTCACCGCCCAGGAAAGCGGAGTTGACCCATCTGGACGAGCCTCATTCACCTTCGCCCCTGACTTCAGCAACGCAAGCACCCGCTTCTGGTCGCCCTTCTGAATAGCTTCGATCAGGCGAGGATCGTTGCTCGTCGCGGGCAAAGCCACCATCCCTACCAACAGGAGAAGGAATCTCATATGAAAAATGATAAATTAATAATCATAGAGTTACCACCTTTGTTCCGGGCTTATTTCTTTCTTCTCCTCTCCGTCACCACCGCCTCGGCCCAAGACGGCGTCGCAGAATCCACGCAAAAAACCATCAACCGCACCTGCTTTGGTTGCCACAACGAAAAACTCAAATCCGGCAGTCTCTCTATCCAGGGTCTAAAAGCAGCAGACATCGCCTCTGCCAGCCCCGAATGGGAAAAAATCCTGCGCAAAGTCCGGGGAGGCGAGATGCCCCCTCCCGCCGGCCCAAAACTCTCCGATGAAGCAAGAGCCTCCGTAGTCGCCCACGTAGAAAAAGCTCTCGACGATAACTTTACCCGCAAACCCAACCCCGGCACTCCATCCATCCACCGTCTCAATCGCGCCGAATACTCTAATGCGATTCGCGACCTCCTCGCCCTCGATCTAGACCACTCAGCCACCCTCCCGTCAGACGATTCCGGCTTCGGTTTCGACAACATCGGCTCAGTACTTACAACATCCCCGATGCTGCTCGAAAAGTACTTAAGCACCGCCCGTCGTGTAGCTCGACTATCAGTTGGAACGATCAAGGCCGCCCCGGCCATCGAGCGCTACACACCAAAATCCCGTGAAGTCTTAACGACAGACCAGATGCCGATAAGCGTCCGCAACGGCTTCGCCATCCAGCGCTACTTCCCGCTCGATGCCGAATACTCCATCCTTGTCAGAATGCGCGGCACCCCAGACCCGCTCCTCCCGTTCTCACAACTCGACATCCGAGTCGACGGCAAAAGAGAAAAACTGCTCGAAGCAAACGTCGACCCAGCCGAAGAGAACCAAGTGACGAGGAACTTTGAAATCCGGGTCCCGCTCACAGCCGGCATGCACTCAATCGGAGCCGCTCTTCTCGTCGAATCTCCAAAATCGGAATCAGGCGTCGTCCAACAACGACGCGGCGGCGGTCCCCCTCCCAGCTTCGGCCTCGCAATCGATTACATCACCATCGGCGGCCCTTTCCAACCCAAAGGCCCAGGCGAAACCGCCAGCCGCAAGCGCATCTTCACCTGCCGCCCCTCGACCGCACTCTCTGAAGCCGCCTGCGCCAATCAAATCCTCACCCCCATCGCCAGACGAGCCTACCGTCGCCCCATCCAACCCACCGAACTTCAGCCCGTCCTCAAAATCTTCGCCGAAGGCCGCAAAGATGGCGGCAGCTTCGATGCCGGTATCGAAACAGCACTCAGAGCCATCCTCGTCTCACCCAACTTCCTCTTTCGAGTAGAAAAAACACCCCCAGGCATCGCCCCCGGAACCTCCCACAAAGTCTCTGATCTAGAACTAGCCTCGCGGCTCTCCTTCTTCTTGTGGTCCAGTGTTCCCGACGACGAACTCCTTCGCTTGGCCGCAAACAGGCAACTCCGCCCCGTCCTCGCGCAACAAGTCAAGCGTATGCTCGCCGACCCAAAAGCAAACTCACTGGTCGACAACTTTGCCGGCCAATGGCTTCAACTAAGAAACATCTCCGGCTGGAAGCCAGATCCCGACAAGTACCCGGCCTTTGACGACAGTCTCCGATCCGCCTTCCAAAAGGAAAGTGAGCTCTTCTTCGCCCACATCGTCGAGCAAGACCGCAGCGTCCTCGACTTCATCAACGCCGACTACACCTTCCTCAACGAACGCCTCGCCCGCCACTACGGCGTACCCAACGTCAAGGGCTCCTACTTCCGCCGCGTCGCCGTCGATCCGGCCGAGCGAGGAGGCATCTTAAGCCAAGGTGGCATCCTCACCGTCACCAGCTACCCCACCAGAACCTCACCAGTCCTTAGAGGCAAGTGGGTCCTCGAGAACATCCTCGGTTCCCCGCCCCCGCCTCCGCCTGCCGACATACCAGATCTTGACGACCACGCCTCAACCTCACCCAAAGACCTCCGCGCCGCCCTCGAAAAGCACCGCGCCAGCCCGGCCTGCGCCTCCTGCCACTCCCGTCTCGACCCCCTCGGCTTCGCACTGGAGAACTACGACGCCGTCGGCCGCTTCCGCAAAGCCGAAGGCGGTGCCACAATTGACGCTACCGGCGCCCTCCCCAACGGCAAAATCCTAGACGGCCCTCAAGGCCTCAAACAAGTCCTAATGAGCCGCCAGGACGAATTCGTTGATTGCCTTACAGAAAAGTTTCTAACCTATGCCCTCGGACGTGGTCTCGAATCGAGTGACCAACCCACCGTCCGTCAAATCCGCCGCGAGACAGCCAGGAAAGATTACCGCTTCTCAGCTCTCGTACAATCAATAGTAGACAGTGTCCCATTCCAGATGAGGAGAACCCCGGAACAATGAAGTCCTTAGCTCGCAGAACATTCTTGAGAGGAGCAGGTGCCGCCCTCGCTCTCCCCTACTTCGATGCCATGGCCGCTCCTCTGCGCACCCCCACATCGCAGCCCGTCCGCATGGCCTTCCTGTATGTCCCCAACGGCATCATCATGAAGGATTGGACCCCTGAAAAAGAAGGTCGCGACTTCGACTTCTCCCGCACCCTCAAGCCCCTTGAAGCCTATCGCGAACACCTCAACATTCTCACTGGCCTCGACCATCGCAACGGTGACTCTCTCGGCGACGGTGCCGGCGATCACGCCCGTGCCGGTGCCACCTGGCTCACCGGCGTCCACCCCCGTAAGACCGAAGGCGTCAACATCCAGGCCGGCACCTCGCTCGACCAGATTGCCGCCAAAGAACTTGGCTCCCGCACCATGGTCCCATCTCTTGAGTTAGGCCTCGACGAAAACCGCATGGTCGGCGGCTGCGACTCCGGCTACAGTTGCGCCTACAGCAACACCCTTTGCTGGAGCTCCCCCACAACGCCTCTCCCTCTCGAAACTAACCCGCGCGCCGTCTTCGAACGCCTCTTCGGCGATGGCGACACAACAGACCCGGCTGCCCGAGCCACCCTCGCCCGTCAGAACAAAAGTATCCTCGATTTCGTCCGCGGCGACGCAGCCAAACTCAGCCAGACCCTCGGTACCTCAGACAAGCTGAAGCTCACCGAATACCTCGACTCCATCCGCGAGATCGAACGCCGCATCCAGAAGGCCGAAGAGCGTGCCGCCACCGGCGCTCCCATCCCTTCGATCGATCAGCCCCCCGGCGTGCCCCCAACATTTGAAGAGCACATCAAGCTCATGTTCGACCTGATGACCATCGCCTTCCAGGCCGACATCACCCGCGTCATCACTCTCATGATCGGTCGCGAGGGCGGCAACCGCACCTACCGTTCGATCGGCGTCCCCGACGCCCACCACGGCCTATCCCATCACTTCAACGATCCCGCCAAGATCGAACGACTCCAGAAGATCGACCAGCACCACGTCGAGCTGTTCAGCCATTTCCTGGCCAAGCTCAAGCAGACCAAAGACGGCGACGGCACCCTCCTCGACAACTCCATGGTCCTTTACGGCAGCAGCCTCTCTGACAGCAACAAGCACGAGCACTTTAACCTGCCAACCGTCATCGCCGGCCACGGTGCCGGTAATATCAAAGGCGGTCGCCACATCCGCTACCGCAAGGGCACGCCCATGACCAACCTCTACCTCAATATGCTCGACACTGTCGGCGTCAAGGAAGACAAGTTCGGCGACTCCACCGGCCGCATCGACCATCTCACCGACCTTTAAGGCCAGCATGTATAGCTTCGCAGGAAAGACCGTCCTCATCTCGGGCGGCACCAGTGGCATCGGCGCAGCCATAGCCCAGGCATTTACAACCAGCGGCGCAACCGTCCACGCCCTCGGCCTAGAAACCGGCCTCGACATCACATCGACAGACACGATCGAACGGGCACTCACAACCATCAAAACAATCGATGTCCTCGTAAACGCCGCCGGGGTCATTCGACGCCTCGAAGAACACTCCCCAGAAGTCTTCGCCCAGGTCATCGACATCAACCTGAACGGCGCCATGCGCATGTGCTCGGCCTGCCACCCACATCTGAAAGCCTCCAAAGGCTGTGTGATCAACATCGCCTCGATGCTCAGCTTCTTCGGCTCCGGCCCCGCCCCAGCCTATAGCGCCAGCAAAGGCGGCCTCGCCCAACTCACCAAGAGCCTCGCCATCGCCTGGGCTCCAGACGACATCCGCGTCAACGCCCTGGCCCCCGGTTGGATCGAAACACCTCTAACCTCTGCCCTCCGAGAAGAATCCGACAAGAGCGAAGCCATCCGCCTCCGAACCCCCATGCGCCGTTGGGGCCAACCGGAAGACATCGCAGGTCCCGCCCTCTTCCTGGCCTCCCCTGCCGCCGCCTTCATTACCGGAGCCATCCTCCCCGTCGACGGCGGATACCTGATAGCGTAAATTAAGTGTTCAATCCAATCGAAATGGCCAAAGACATCGTAGTCAACGGTGTCCTCCCTGATGACGAGCGAGTTTGGGTTCCGCAAGCGGAAAACGTATGGTTCCGCCCTCTCTGTCTTTCGACAAGCCAAGGCTACTGGGTCAACCTGCTGCGCGTCCGCAAGTCCGGAATCTTAAGCCGCCACCGTCACCCCGCCCCAGTCCACGGTTACGTCATCGAAGGCAAATGGAAGTACCTCGAGCACGACTGGACCGCCACAGAGGGTAGCTACGTCTTCGAGCCACCCGGCGAAACACACACTCTCACCGTGCCCGAAGACGTCCCGCAAATGATCACTCTCTTCCACATCACCGGCGCAATGATCTACGTCGATGAAAAGGGCGCAGTCACAGCCTACGAAGACGTCTTCACCAAGCTCGAGATGTGCCGCAAGCACTACATCGCCTGCGGCCTCGGTGCTGACTTCATCAACCAGTTCATCCGTTAAAAAAGACTACTGCCGAATAAACACCGCAGTGCTCTCCACCGGCTTGCCCGCAGCATCGGTCCCACGAGAAGTTTGCGTCAGCGTTTGCGCGTCGCGCGATACAACCGTCTGCCCACGCATGTTGTATTTGCTCCCACCCTTGGTGGCCTCAACGCTAGCCTCATAGCTCGTCGTATTGTTATCAATCCGCTTCACGGCAATCGCGGTAAACGGAGCCCCCTTCACCTTGTACTCCTTGCCATCGTACTTGTAGGCAAAGACATACTTGAAAGCCGCTCCATCGGCAAACGATCCACTTCGCGTAATCTGCACTCGCCCATCAGGCAGTGCTTCCCGCAAATCGATCTGGCTCTTGATCGGGTTACTGGCAGTCGTCTTCGACTTCTTGGCGTCATACTTCCAGGTTCCAAGCCTGACATCTGCTGCAATCAATCCAACAGCAGTGATAGCGACTACAACCAACAGCTGGGTTAAGGTCTTTCGCATCGTTCATTCTCCAATTTAAGTTTGTATACAGCGCGAAGCCAAATCACTGAAACATTGGCCTCGTAAGCGGTCATGAGCATATCACCACAGCAAATCGAACACCAGCCCTCCCTCGCCGCCTCCTTGTACTTCCCTCAAACATAACTCGCCAATGTTGCCAGCAGTGCAGCCAGCGCATATCCCCGCGCCTCCTGCGATTCACAAATCTTGGCTTGCGAAATATCCAGCAGCGGAACTGCGAGAATCCCCACCCGCACCCCAAATAGCTTCTCCGCCAGCAACCCAACAAGTAAGATCTCCAGCGTCTCGCAAACTACCGACAGCAGCCGCACCCGCCACACACCAGATCCAATCATGTCCGCAACCCAACTCGATACCAAGGTATGCACGGGAGGATGAGCATAATTCCAAACCAGCCAGGATGGCGGCGGCGATTGCGGACAAGAATCATTCGGACATGGGCGCGCAAAGTCCTATATGAGTTGATTGAGCCTTATAGATAGCGCACAAGCCTTCGGACGCATGAATGGCATGAATAAGTAGGACAAGTCCCGATTCACCGGCGCTACTGCACCGCCAGAAACACCCCGGCATCGCTCTGCACGCCAGCAATCGAAATCCGCAGAGCCTGATCGCCCGCCCCTGTGTTCGTCGGCACTTCCAGATTGATCTGGTACAGCCCGGCACCCACACGCCCGGCAAACGTCACCCGCGCATTTACACCACCTAGAGTCGCCGTCACGCGATTGGTGATGTTCACCAATGCCTCATTCGTAATGCCGTCAGCACTTCCCACAGCACCGAGACCCGTCGCAAACAACTGCACCACCTCCCCTCGGTTGGCCGGTCGCGTCGCCAGTGCTGATCCAAACAATCCCGTTGGCCCCGAATACAAGCCATTCACAAATACCGCAGCAGCATAGCGCCGCCCTTGAGGATCAAACCGAAATAGAGCCGGAACCGCCGCTACACAATTCACCGTAAACACCCCACTCCGGCCCGCCCTCGTCGTCACCACAACCTCCAGGTTCCCGATCCGCAACGCTTGTGGCACCAGTACATTCAATTGACCCGGACTGATGAAATACACATACGCCGCTACCCCGCCCACCGTCACCGAAACCCCATCCAGTTGCGTCGGCAATGCCGTACCCACAAAATCAGCTCCACCCCAGATCCGGGTGGCCGCTGCCAGTGCTGTTCCCGTAATCGTAATCCAAGACCCCGGGCTGATCTGACGCATAAAGCCAGCCCCATCCACCACCGCAGCTATCGTCGGCCCACTGGCTGCCGAAACAACAGCTGTGTAATCAAAACTCACCGTCCCGCCCCGATCGCTCAAGCTCAGTATCGCCACATAGTAGCTCCCTTGCTGAAATGCGGGATTCGATCCCGTGTCGAGCGTAAACGTCTTGGTCTCGTTCTGGATCAGATACCGCGCATCCGCCTCCGGAACGCCGTTAGCAAACCGCACCGGCTGATTTCGCTTCACCAGCACCAGCAGATTTGAATTGCTGGTCACTCGCAGATTCAATCCACGCCACGCCGCCTGCGTATCAATCCGGAACTGCCGCGTCAGCAGTATCCCGGTATTCGAACTCATAGGCAAAAACAGATTCCTCGTATCACTCGGCCCCACAACATCCTGGCTCGGCGCATACACCGCATCGTTTCGCAACGTGGCCCGTAAGCTGAATTTCGCCGTCGCCGCCAAGCTGTAATTCTGCACCGCAACAAAGTAAGTGCCCGGCCGAAGATTCGGTACCGTCGCCGTTGTAAGAGTCATTCGCTCAGTATTCGCCGCAGAAGCGGAAATGCCCTCCGCTAGCGGCAAGCCCTCTCCCCCTGCCTGCACAGGATTGCCGAAGTTCACATACAAATCCACATCCTGATCTCCGTTCAACTCAAGGTCCAGTGCCGTAGCTCCAACCGGCACCACCACTCGAAACTGACGCGTATTGAGAAAATTGCTCGGTACTGATCCCGTCACCGGAACACCACTCGAAATCACAGGAAACGAAGCCCCCACCCCTGCGGGATCATTCGTAAGCGTGATCCGGATCGCATACTCCACCTGCGTCGCCGTGGTGTTGGCAACATTGAAGTAATATTCGCCCTCCTGCAACTCAGGCGTACTCGACAGGCTCACCGTCCCATCCAGACTCCGCCCATCGTTAATAAAGTAATCGTGCACGATGCTACTTCCATCGATATCCACTGGTGCTCGAAACCGCACAAATGCTCTCACCGGCCCCGAGGCCTCCACCTGCACCCGCATTCCTGACACACCACGAGGCACCGTAATACGAAAGTCATCCGGCGCCAGATAATAACTAACTCCCGCTGGCTTGCCGCCCACCAGACTTACCCTGGTTTGCCCGCTCACAAGTGGAATGCTCTGCTCGGAATATTGCGCTGCGTTGCTCGTCAATCCGCGATTAGAAAAAATCTGGCTCACCTGATCGCGCACCGAATTCCCATACAACGAATTCGCCGCCCCAATCAGCGACTGCGACGCCGAATAGAACCCCATCTGCGCCGACATCCGCGCCAGGCCATTCATTGCCACCAGGTCGGCCCGTTGCTGGCCCAGCACCCTCCGCATGTCCCACATGGCACCGCTAAACATCAACGAATCCCCATGCGGCTGCCCTTGAATAAAGTCAGGATAGAAGGTCTCATTATCCATCGTCCTCAAGTAAGTTTGTCTCGTTAGAAAATTTGGCGACGGGCTCAGGTATGGAAAGTATTCCCCGATCGCCGGCGTATTCAGAAAGCTGCCCGCAAAGTAATCGGCAAACGCCTCGTTCACGGCGTCAAACTCTTTTGAGCTATTCAGCGTCCCCACAATCCCATGTACCGTCGCATGCCCA
>JBKJUN010000507.1:0-10351 GCA_046590555.1 Bryobacter sp.
ACCATCGTTTCGAGACGAAAACAAGGCGCCCTCGCGCCCCACCGCATCAAAGGCTGTCACCACGCGATGCCCGAGCAGCGTGTTTAGCAGAAAGCTCCCAATATCGGCCGACTTTTCGCGCAGTTCCCGCACCCGCTCCACCAACAGACTTCGGAACCACCAAGCCACCCACATTGCAACAGGCAATACGGCAACTCCCACAGCGAAAAGCTTCAAATCCATGCCGACCAGAATCACCACGCTTCCAACCAGAAAGCCCACATTGCCAAGTACGCTCAACAAAGCATCGGCCACAACTCGCTGGATTTCACTGATGTCATTGTTCAGTCGCGAAAGAATATCGCCCGTCTTCCATTCCGAATAGAATCGCGGCGACAACCCATGCAGATGCTTGAGTAAATCACTGCGCATCGCAAACAAGACCTTTGCCGAGATACGCGTGTAGAGATAACCGGCAGTCACATTGAAGGCGAATGCAATCAGGCTGGTGCCCACCATCAAGCCGGCAATCTGCCAAAGCGAGTTGGTATCTTTCTTGAGCAGCGCTTCGTCGATCAGGAGTTTGGTCAGATAAGGCTGCACCAGGCTCAAGGCCGTTGAGGCGAGCCCGATCGCGGTTACAAAGAGAAGCCCCGCGAGATGCGGGGCCAGATAAGGCAAACAGAATGCGTAGCGTTTGAACTTTTTCATCAGCCCGGCAGAACCAGCATGTTTGAAGTCATGTCCGTGTTGACGTCCAAATCCTTCACCATCTTCAGGGTCGCTGCGTCGTACATCTCCAGCGTGTTGCCAGCGCCGTAAATGTAGAGCAGTTTTCCGTCTGAAGACATGTTGAACTCAAAGCGGCTGCGCCCATCGAATTCCTGACTTTTGGTGATTTTCCTCGAGGCAATATCAAATGTCCAGAATTCGCAGCGCCGGTTGGCTCCCATGCCGTTGAAGGCAACGGTGTAGCCAGTCTTGCGATCCGGAGTCAGACGCAGGCCCAATGTGCCAGTCGTCGACGGGCCTACCGGGGTGAAATCGAATGTGCGCTTGTTGAGGTCGAATTTCGCAAAGCCAAATGTAGTCTTGTGAACGATCGGATCGGTTGAGTTGAAGAAACCTAAAATCGTGCCGCGTTCTTCATACGGGTCATCTCCGGGCCCAATCATGACGCGCTCGATACCTGGGAACAACGGCTTCGAGAGTTCAATTTTGTCTACTTCTTTGAAGTCTTCGGTCGAATAGATGTTTACGTTATCGCGGAACTGGTATAAGAACTTGCCGTCTGGAGAGACGCGCATACCAGCGCCACGTCCACCACCACCACGCAGTTGCTGATCTTTCGGCAGGTCAACCAGCTTCTCGATCTTCTCACCCACCATGTCGATGATGGCCCACTGGGGCTTGGAGACCTCAAAGCGATCAATCTTTTTTTCAACCGTATAGAGAGACGTGTAGAGCTTTTTGTCGTCGGGCGAGTTGGCGAAACCGCTGGGGCGATACATTTTGCCACCGGCATCGACCATGAAACTGCGCTCAGACTTCCGCGTGGCGACATCAATGATTTCGAAGCCGCAACCCTTCTGGCAATGCACGATGATCTTCTTCTTGTCTTCGCTCCACATGATGGAACGTGGGACGTCCAGCTTGAGTTCGATCTGGTCGGTCACCTTGCGGGTGGCTTCGTCGATCACCAGAACGCGCTTCTGCCAGGCACCCACGAATAGGGTGCCGAGCTTGCCAGTTTGCGCAGGGGCCAACCCGGCTGCAGCTACTGTAGAAAGAAATGCGCGGCGCTGCATTTTATGGGAACACCAGATCGATATTGCGCCAGTCTTTGGTGGCAGCAGCGCATTTGCTGGTCCATTCCGGGTAGTTGTTGAGATGGTCTGGAACCTGTGCCGGCCAATAGCAACTGATGTAGCAATCGTAGAGATCGCGCTCGACAGGCTGGCAGAGACCAGCTGTGCCGCCGGTGGAATCTACTTCCCAACCCGGCGAGAACACGATCGAACAACCCATCGGATAGTGTGGACGCTGCGCTGCGTTGTTCTGCTGAAGAGCGACAAAATCGCCTTCGGTTGTTGAAAGCAAGTCGTCAATGCGACGGGCTTTCTTGTTGACGGCTCTTAGATGCCTCATGATGCTTTCCTCTGATCAAAATGATTCAAGAAGCTGGGGTTATGCGTTGCGATCTCACCATAAATTTTAAGGCAAAGATCTGTCCAGCCGCGGATCCAATCACAGTAATGCAGGTTGGCGTGCCCTGTGTCTCCATAGCGCACAAAAGCTTCGTGGTAACAGCCACCCGCGCAGACGGGACGCGCCCAGCAAGACTCACAATCGTACTTGGCATTGACGTGTCCGCGTTTCAGAAAGTCCTGTTGTTTGCTTGAGTCCATGCCTTCTGATACATGGCCCAGCTTATGTTCATCGCTATCCACAAACCGGTGGCAGGGCGAGATGTCTCCTGATGGGCCAACGCCCAACAGGCCCAGGCCCGCGCCACAAGGATGCGATTTTGAAATCCCCTGATGCAACTCACTTAAGGTGTCGCTGACGTTAGAGAAGCCGTGATGCTCCCCACGCAGCGCGAATTCCAGATACTCATAGGCCAGCTTTTCAAACTGCCCTAGTACATCGTCGAGGCCTTTCTCGTCGATGGCATAAAGCCGGGTGGGCGACGTGGTAACCGGTGCAAACCCAACTTCATGAAAACCAATTTCATATCTGAGGTGTTGAAAGATTTTTGCGACGTCTCGGACTCCGTTGGTAAGGGTCACACGCGCGGCAATCGGCCGCGTCGTGTGGTGCTTGAGCAGTTCCTTCACCTTCGGCACGATGATGTCGTAGCTGCCTTTGCCATTGGCAAAGACGCGCAACTGATCGTTCATTTCTTTGGGGCCATCCATCGATACGGTTACGCCAATCGCATTCGTGCTCAAATATTCGATGATGTCCTGGCGTAACAAAGTCGCGTTCGTCGTGAGCGAATAATCAATCGTCACGCCCTTGGCTTTGGCTTCTGATTGCGAGTAGTCGACAATCTGCTTGAGCAGCGGGAAGTTCATCAGCGTTTCACCGCCAAAGAACGTGATGTGAACCGAATTACGACCGGCAGATTCTTTGAACAGGAAGTCGACGCTTTGCTTGGCCGTCTCCAGTTCCATAAATTTCGCCTTGCCCTCAGGCGTCGCCACTTTGTCTTCGCCGTACTCGTAGCAATACTGGCAACTCAGATTGCACTGGTTGGTCAGATTAATCACGAGCGTCTGCAAAGGGAACTTCGCCGGGGCTTCGTCGATCGGTTCTTTCCATCCGCCCTCGGGGCCAAGCGCTCGCGCGCCTACCAGCTCTTCGATGCAATCCCGGGCATCCTCCACCGTCGCACCACTGGCAACCAGCGCATCCAGCAATTCTTTGGCTTCTCGCGGCTGCTCTTTGGCAATTGCCAAAGCCTTACGCGAAAGCTCGTCAACAGCGAAAATTCCGCCGCTGGGCACCAGATAAAGGAAGGGGTTTCCGCCCGCCTCGAACTGGTGAAATTCTGATACTTGCAACTGCATTACTGAGCCACCTCGGGTTGATCCCACCGCATGTACTGCGGCACTGTCACGAGCAAATAACACTTCGCCGTCAGCGGCTTGCCATCTTTTTGCACTGCGGCATCGGCACCCTTATAGGACGCGACTGCCCAGACATCCCCATAGTTGTTTCGGCTGAATTTACGCTTCGGGTTAGGCCCGTCAATACTTGGTGTGAACAACCCGGTCTTGGAGTCCAACGCACCGACAAACTCCACATCGTCATCTCCATAGATGGCGAAGAACTCTTCCATAGACCATTCGGCCTTTACAGGCCCCAGCTTGATGTCGTCAATCGTGTTTGGCTTGCCGTCGATGCCGCGGTTGTACCCGATCGCCTCAAACTGAACATAGCCCTTAGTAAAGACACCACTACCGCCGCCTAGCCGGCCCAGAGCCGTATCGGTAGAAGTCTTGATGTAATCCACCGTGTCATACACAGCAATTGCCGCAGGCATCACAGCCCGCTTCACTGCGATATCGCGCAAGCCCAGCGCCGTCTTGGCCGCGATCTCAACTTCAACCTCAATTGTGGTGCGCGATTGATTCACAATCCGCTTCACAGTGACACCGGCACCCAGATCGAGATCTGCCGACGTAAGGCCTGAGGCAAATTGATCTCCAAAGATCTTGAAGCTTGCAGCAGAACCCATGCGTAACGAAGTCAGCGAAGTGGTCAAAATCAAGGGGCGTTCTTCTGCCCGCGTCAGTTTCACATCAAGACCCGTCTCGTCATAGGCCCCCCAAAACCAGCGGCCTTCAATCTGAGCCTGATCCCGGGACACCAACATCACCTCGCGCACTGCATTGTCCTTAACACCGCTTCGGCCGCGCCACGAATAACCTGTGTACAGAACACTTTTGCCCTCGCGCGTCACCGTCTGGCCAGTTTCGATGCTGGTCATCGAAGATCGTGTCACCCATTCATTCGAGTTCGCCCCAGGTTCAACTGTGACTTCGCCAACAAAGCCGCCCTTGCCCGGTTGTGATGCACTTAGCAACCAACGGCCAGCGAGCTTTGCTTGTCTACGGGAGGCAGTCCACTCGGCCCACTCTTTGGTATCGAGCGGGAAGTCCTTCTTCATTTGCTCGATTGCTTTTTCAACTGGAGTTCGCGTATCGGCTCCCGGTACCGGCGGTGCTCCTGGTGCCCCAGGTCCGCGCATCGATCCGGTAAAGCTATTCCACTGCACAACTGGAAAATATCCGATGTGCATATTCACCAGGAGGTCCCATTCCTTGGCCGTCCGTCGCCAGTTCATCGCCTGGCCATAGGGATGGCAGCTCACGCACGCCTCACGCACCACTTCTGGATATTTTTCCTGATCCAAATGCCGTTTTTCAAAATAATATATGCCGGGCTTTGCCTCTTCCGGGGCTAGTCCATGCTGATCGCCAAGGTATTGCACGATCTTGCGTGCTTCGTCGGCAGAGAGTGTGAGCCCGTGAAGACGAACCATCCTCTTGAGGGCTTGCTGCCAACCTTCAGGCGCGGATCGAAGTTCCGAGATCCGGCTGAGGTTCCCTTTCTCATCTTTGGCATGGCATCCAGAGCATTTCGCTACGACGAGGGGATCAGTGACGGGGATCTGGGCGAAGAGTCCAGATGCGAAAGCTACAACAGTTAACAACTTTCGCATGGTAGATCAGGTATAACATAAAGGCCGAACGCTATGAAACTGTCCCGTCGCAATTTCCTCCAGGGTGCCGCACTTGCTTTTCCGCTAGCTGAAAAAGCAACGGCCGAATTGAAGCGCATGAAGATCACGCGCATTCGCTACTACGAATCGCCGATCACACGCCCCATGGTGAATCAGAGCTTCCATGTCGTAACGATCGAAACCGACGCGGGCCTTACCGGCATTGGCGAAGGCGGCTCCCCGGATCTGGTGAAGCAACTCGCAGCGCAGCTCATCGGCCAAAGCCCCAATCGAATCGATCACCTGTGGCAGATGATGTTTCGCGGCCTCTTCTATCCGGCCGGACGAGAGAAGACCCACTCGATCGGAGCCCTCGACCTTGCCCTCTGGGATCTCAAGGGCAAGGCCCTCGGCGTCCCCGTCCATGAACTGATTGGCGGCCAATCGCGTGATCACATTGAATGCTACTGCACGGGCTTCCCCAATCCCAAGAAAGTAAATTTGGTCGAAAACGCTCGCGCTTGCGTTGAGTATGGCTTCCGCGCCTTCCGAACCTCCGTTGCCGACCCTGGCCAAGATGCCGCCTTCCAGAATCGCGCTATGGTGCACAAGACTCTCGAGCAGTGCCAGCAGATCCGCGAAGGTGTTGGCAAGGCAGGCGACTGGGCTATCGACTTCCATACCCGTCTCGACTTCCCCGACGCCGTCAAGCTCAGCGGCCTCATCGAATCGCTGGAACCCTACTTTGTCGAAGACCTGGTTCGCAGTGAGAACAACAGTGTCTACAAGCAGCTGCGGCCGATGGTGAAGGTGCCTATTGCTGTCGGTGAACAACATAGCCACAAGTGGGACATCAACGAATTGATCGAAGGCCGCCTAATCGACTACAACCGAGTGTCGATCCCCAACTGCGGCGGCATCACCGAATACCTCAAGCTCGCTGCTCTCTGCGAAACCCACTACGTCGGCCAAACGCCTCACTTTACAGGGCCTATCGGCGAGGCCTCGCTGGTGCACTGCAATGCTGCCTTCTCCGGCCCCGTGCTGATGGAAATGACCGGCACCGCGATCGACCTGCCCCATAAGTTTTATTTGCCAGAATGCTTCGACTTCAAAGCAGGCAAGCTCTACCCAAATAACCGTCCGGGCCTCGGTGTCACCTTCGATCCTTCCAAGATCAAGATGTTCTGGGAAGTCAACAAGCACGACCAGCCGATCCAGCTCTTCCGCCGTCCAGACGGCAGCCTTACAAACTGGTAACCTCACCAGTTATGAAGCGTCGCGAATTCGTATCCGCCATGCCGGCCGCCGCAATGGCCGCCCAGTCTGGTGCGGCCACCACCATCATTAAGCCCAAGATGCTGAAGCCCGGAGACACCGTCGGCCTGATCAGCCCCAGTACTTTCGTCGCCGACCCCAACCAGTTGCAAACCATGCAGCTCACCGCGCAAATGTTCGGCTGGAAGGTCAAAATCGGCAAGCAGGTCGGCAAGCGCGAAGGCAAGCTTGGCGAAAGCATCCCCGGCCGTATCGAAGACATCCACACGATGTTCGCTGACCCTGAAGTGAAGGGCATCATCTGCGTCCGTGGTGGCTACGGCACACCGCAACTGCTCGACAGCATCGACTACGAACTCATCCGCAAGAACCCCAAGATGCTGCTCGGCTATAGCGACATCACCGGGTTGCATCTGGCCATCCATCAGAAGACCGGCCTCGTTACCTTCCACGGCCCTACGGGCTTGTCGCCCTTCACGGAGTTTTCGCAGAACTGGTTTCAGCGCGCGATAGACAATAAGCCGATGGGCGTCCTGGGCAATCCCACCGAGCGCAATGTTTATCGCCCGCAGCACCCCTTGCGGACTGTCCGCCCCGGCAAGGCCAAAGGCCGACTGATCGGCGGCAATCTGACACTGGTGAGTTGCCTTATGGGAACACCCCACGAGCCGGACGTGAAGGGGAAGATTTTCTTCCTCGAAGACGTCGGCGAAGAACCCTACCGCATCGACCGCATGCTCCAGCAATTGGTTCTAGCGGGCAAGTTCGACCAATGTGCCGGTGTTGTAATCGGGGAATGCGTCGATTGTGGCCCACGCCAGTTCGAGCCATCGATCACCTTCAACTACACTCTGGGTGAAGTACTCGACAGAGTATTCGCTAAGGTGAAAGTCCCAGTCTTCCACGGTCTTCTCATCGGCCACACAACAGATCAAATCACCCTTCCCGTTGGAGTAATGGCATCCATGGACGCGGACTCGAAACAACTGATCATTGAAGAGGCAGCAGTCTCCTGAGCGCAGACCAGCACATCCCCTACGAAGCCCTCGCCCGCTATCTGTCCAACAAGATTGATTCGGACGAGCGTGAGAGCATTGACCGCCACATCCAGGATTGCCCCTATTGCCGCCAGGACCTCAGCGATGCCCAAGCCTGGCGCAAGGAGCACCCGGAAACTCAAGAACCGGCAGCAAAGAAGAGCCGCTGGTCCTGGCTCTTCCCCTGGCGCTAGTTATTCCACGACGCGATAGCTTGAATCGGTAATGACTTTTGCTAGCGCTGCGCGACTTTGTTTTGCCGGGTCAAAGCTAATTTTGGCCGATTTGCCTTCGTAGTCAACGACTGCTTTTGCTACTCCTGGGATGCGTTGAAGACTTGCCTGAAGTCCCGTGGCACAAGCCTCGCATGTCATGCCGTCAATCCTCAGAGTTGTAGTCACGGTTGCTGCCACCTCGGCCCGCTCCGGCACAGGCCGAAGAATCCGGCCTGAATAATATGGCAAGGCGACCACACCAGCGACAGCAACAGCTGTCGTTGCTAGCAGGATCACATTAAATCCGGCAATCCCACTCGCTCTCTTGGAATCTTTGAAATAGAGCAGGATGCCACCACCAATAAAAACACCTGTCAGCGCCAAAAGATAGGGCCTGAACTGCTCAAAAGCGGCGGCTGCGGCGAGACTCGTAAACCCGAGAACCGCCCCTGCAAGAGGCAGTACGCAACACATCGATGCTGCAATTGCCGCAACCATGGAACCCGCCAGGACAAAGAACCGCGTTGGAATCATGAACGCCTTTTCGATGACTGGCTTTGCGCCTCGATAAGCGCTGCGCGAATCAAGTCTTCACCAGGAACACCAACTCTTTTATCACCACAGGTATAGATGCGGCACCCAAACCCAATCTGATCTGAATTCCTGGCTGATGGCTCCACATCCACGCCGTCTACCAGCACCGTAGGAGATCCAAGGAATCGAAAAGATTCCGCCATCTTCGGGTTAGTGATGATCACTTCAAGTACTTTGTGCGCCAAACCCAGATCCTTTACGGCTTGCTTCACCCTGCTGACCGCAGGTTCGTAGTTGGGTCAGCCTTCAAAATATAGAACTTCAATCGTCATGGCTTAGATCTCCCGCGCAAAGAATATTTAGTGGCGGAAGCCAGTGGGAGTCGAACCCACCAGAGACGCGAAGCGCCTCTCACTGGTTTTGAAGACCAGGCCCAACACCGGCAAGAATTGGCTTCCGTCACAATAATTACATGCAACGCCGCACTATGCTCGCTGGCCTTACCACTTTTGCGATCTCCTCCAAGGCCCAGACCGCCCTTTCCATCATGGGCTCTGGCGAACACCGCTACGAGGCTACTCACGACTGGGCTCAACTCCCCTCCACCCTCAAGTTCGGCAATACCTACGGCATTATCATCACCGAAGACCGCCGCGTCATCATCGCTCACACGGTTCACAAAACCAGCGAAAGCCCCGACGCCATCGCCATCTTTGACGACAAGGGCAAATTTAGCAAGGCTCTGAGGTTCCGTGCTGCATGCAGCACGCGCAAGATCTGAGCCGGCTTAGGTGCAGTGCGGTAAACGATGAGGTAGGAGTAGACCCCGTAGTAGCGATACCCTCGGCTGTCGAGGTCTTCACGGATATGGCCGATGCCGGGATTGAGGCTGATGTTGGATACCGCCTTTTCGATTCGGCCCAAGTCACGATCCGCAGCATCCATGTTGCCGGTGGCAATGTCATTCCAAATATCGTTGACGTCGCGCTTAGCACTAACTGTCATGCGGATTCGCTTCACGCCTTGATGCGCCTACGGGACGCGCTCTTAGCTCGAATTTCCGCGAAGACCCCTGCTGCGTCTACGAGTTCTCCTCGATCTGCTTCAGCAACGCCGATGTCGATTTCTTGACGGAGCGCGGCCAGCCGCATTTGCTTGAGATCTTCACGTTCTTTCAAGAGTCTGAGGCCTTCTCTCAAGATCTCGTTCTGGGATTGGTAGAGACCTGATTTCAGGAGATCCGCTACGAAATCATCAAAGACAGGGCCGAGATTTACGTTCATGTTTGTACGCTAGCGTGATTAACAAAAGTGTCAATTGTTGTTAGTTTAGGTGGATTTGACTTCGGTGCAGGAATAGCGTTGCGCGATCTCAAACCCGAATACGCTTTCAATACGGGGGTGGTGTCTTGAGGTGCATGATTTGGCTATTGAGAAATTGGTCGCGCATCATGAAGGGGGCGCGCAAGAATATGAAGATGAAAACGTCTCCGTCACAGTTCAACCAACTGCAGACCTCTAAATCGGCGGAAGTCTCGGTCGAAGGTGGCAAACTCGGCTCCGTTTTCAATTGCCAAGGCCGCCAGATGGGTGTCGGTCCATGTTCGCCCCCGGATACCGCTGTCCAATGCTAATTCCTGCAGTGTTTTCCAGAACCGGCGGCCGGGCTCCGGGATGACGACTGAGGGGTGCGCTATCCAGTCTGAAACGATCTTTGCCCCGTCCTCGATGCTGATAGGTTGGCTCATAAGTCCTGGCGCGGTTGTGATGCGCAGGAAGGCCATGAGACAAATCCATGGAATCCCAATCAGTTCGCCCGACCCAACGGCGTTTTCGATCCATTGCTTGCACTTGGCGTGCTGCGGTGCGTCTTCGTTGTATAGGAAGATGAGGACGTTCGCATCTAAAATCATCATGGGATCTACCGGAGCTTCGCTTGGTCGTCGATGGCGTCGAGGTCTGCGATCCTCAGGGGGAATGGTAGTGAGCAGGCCCCCATTTTAAAAGTCCTGGATACAAAAGGCTGCTTTGAGTTTGGTTTGGGCTTAGCCAGCCCATCGCGGATCAGGTCGTTGAGCT
>JBKJUN010000610.1:0-4359 GCA_046590555.1 Bryobacter sp.
CGCGAGGAACCATTTGGGTCTCGCCACTCGGGATAATTCTCATGTGACTCGTCCCGTAACTGGAAGCGGTCTTTTGAACCATCTTCTTTGAAGATCCGGTCTATTAGATTTTCTTCGGCCCTTGATAGCTCTGAACTTCCAGGGTCGCTCCTGAGAACAACATCCAAGGATCCGTCTTTGACCAAGTGATCTTTCCAATAAGACGGAGCAGAAATGTTCGGGTTTGCCTTGATCAGGTCGTAAATCTTGCTCGTGACGGGCCCATGCGGAAGAGCTGCGTATTCATCCGTTGTCACCGATAAGCCGAGTTCTTTGAGTGCAGATCGATCAATCTTGTAAAGCAGCTTGATCAGCGCAAGATGCTTCATTTTCCCGCCAGCATGACCCAGGAGTCTAGCTGCGGCTTGGGTAGCTTTGACTTCATCAAAAGCGAGTTTTAGCATTAATGACCTCCCTGCAATTATTTCCAAGCTATACGAAGTATTTCATATTCGCCTTTTCTTCACGTCAGCTTAGCTTCGGAAAAAATTAGCCCGTAATGCAAATTTCGGAGGCGCGCTTCAATACTTTAGCATTTCTTCTACAAAGCCACCGTACAGCAATCGGACAGTCAAGCTATGCCATGGTGGCGAATAGAATGGCCAAACTGTTTAGAAAACCGTGGAAAACCTTTGAATTACTGCTCTCATATTTGAGAATACCAGATAGGACAGCAGATGCTACGCCTGCTTGCTTCGCGCCGAGGCGAAACAAACCGAGCTTCTGATTTTCCGTTCACGCGGTGTATATCTCGAACGTCCTTAACCGCTTGCAGCCAACTAATGCTTGAGCAGCTGTGGTAACCTCAGCGTTCAAGTGGATAGATGAACGACCCCGAGCGGAAGCGAAGGCTTTCAATATCGAAGAGCGATCTAGAAAGCGGCGCAGCTGCCGAACTCGTCTCGTTGATTGAAGACATTACCGCCGACGGCAAAGTTACCGAAGAAGAAGCTCGAATGCTTCACGAATGGTTAGAGGATCGCGATCTGTCGACGATGCCTGGAATTGCGTTTCTACGTGGTGTGATGGAAGCAGTTCTGCAAGATGGGCATATTGATGATGCGGAACGCATCGAAATTTACAAAGCCGTCGAGAAAGTCCTCCCAGTAGAACTGAGAAGGCAAGCCAAAGAACGCCGCGCCGCCGCCCTTGTCGCAGACAAATTAGAAGCAAAGAAAGCAAAGGAAGAAAATCGGCTCAAGGCATGGGAGGAGCAGCGCAAAAATAGGCCCATTGCTTCCTTTGATGTAATGGTCGCCGGGTGCCCATACAGGCCGAACGCAAACAATGAACACGCCAAAGCGGGCATGGCTATTGTCCTGACGCGCGAGCCGTCCAACAGCCACGATTCGAATGCTGTTATGGTCCTGACCAACGCAGGGCATCATTTGGGATACATTCCAAGAAGTGAAGCCGCTGAAGTCGCCCCTCTCTTGGATAAGAAGTACCGCTATTCGGCAACGGTTAAGAAAGTTCTTTCAGGTCGAACGTGTAATATTCCGGTGGTTCTGGTTGATATCTACTCCGAGGATTCGACAGTGGAGGGCTCAAACAAATCGGAAATTGGCATTGCAAACTCTGGCGAATCGGAAACGTCTTCAGCAACTCCGGCAGCAACAGGGTGCGGTTGTGGAGGTTGTGCGTCTGTACTTTTGGGACTTGCCGCCTTAGTCACTGTTTTGATTCTCTTGCGAGCATAGGTTTCGTTTCACTGGCAGCCGGAACCATTGCCAGCGCAAGTTTTGGCAACTTAACATCGCCATCCTGAGCTTTCGTTGAGCATGTTCTTGTGTGACAGCGGTGTGCCAACTCAGCAAAACTCCGAATCATCGCCTTTTGCGTTTGAGTTATGATGAAGTTGGGTGAGCTTGATTCTATTGGGCTTTCGACACAACTCAAGAAAACTCAGAAATACTCTGTAAGTGCTTGATAGGACTGAAAATCCGCGTGTCGGGGGTTCAAGTCCTTCTCTGGCCACCATCCATTTTCTTATGCCCAAGCTCACACTTCTCAACGATGGTTCCGTCCACGAATTCGAAGTCGGCAGCGTTCCCTACGGCGGCCACGGCAAGCCCGGCTCCATTCTCGATCTCGCGATGCACTTCAATCTCCCCCTCAATCACGATTGCGGCGGCAACTGCAGCTGCACCACCTGCCACGTCATCATCAAAGACGGTGCAGCAAACTTGAGCACACCCAACCAGGACGAACTCGATTTCGTTGGCATGGCTGAAGGCGTCACCGATGATTCCCGCCTCGGCTGCCAAACCATCGTCCTCGGCGACGTCACTATCCAGATTCCATAAAATAATCCATCGGCAACGGCGACCCATCCATCTTACTCACCGTATGCGCCTCATTCTTTCTCTGATCACACTAGCTTTTGCCCTGATGGCTGAAGGTACTCCTGACGGCGAATGGTCCTGGAAGATGGCCAGTCCCTTCGGCGAACTCAACGCCAAGGCCGTCATGAAGTCTGAAGGCGGCAAGCTTACCGGCACCTTCTGGATGTCAGAAACCCGCAAACTCGAAATCGAAAGCGGCACCGTTGACGGCGACAAGATCAAGTTCACCCTAAAGCGCGATCGCCCCTCTGGCGGCAGCATGACCTACGAAATGACCGGCATTGTAAAGGGAGATGAGATCGAAGGCAGCGCCAACTCCGTCGAAATGAGCTCCACCAACAAGTGGAGTGCCACGCGTAAAAAGAACTAATGTTCCTCTCGAAGCCCGCTTAGGGCACCTTAAGCGGAGAACTTCGAACGACAAGTATTGTTCTGCTCCCACCGGTTGGCAACCCTACCTCAGCGTAATTCTCCTGGGAATTCTCTCACTCGCCGCAGCAATCACAGCTCAAGTGGTTTATCTTAGCTAACATGACCCGCCGCACTTTGCTGGCTGCAGCCATGGCACCTGCAACCGACATCCCCATCATTGATACCCACATCCACCTCTTTGATCCCACCCGTCCCAAAGGCATTCCCTGGCCTCCCAAAGAAGACAAGGTCCGCTACAAAACAGCCCTCCCCCCGCGCTACATCGACCTCACCTCCAAGCTCGGCGTCGTCGGTGCGATCGAGCTTGAATGCAGCCCCTTGCTTGAAGACAACCAGTGGGTCCTCGACGTCTGCGCCCCCGCACCCATCATGGTCGGCATGGTCGGCAACATCCCTCCCGGCGACAAGAACTTCCGCACTGAACTCGACAAACTCCGTAAGAACCCTCTCTATCTCGGCATCCGCTACGGCAACATCTGGGGCTACGATATCGGCAAAGAACTCGGCAAACCCGAATTCATCGCCGGGCTCAAGGAGCTTGCCAAAAAGGGCATGATCATGGATTCAGCCAACCCCGACAAGAAGCTTCTCGAAGACCTCCGCCGCGCTTCTGACTTGGTCCCCGACCTGCGCATCATGATCGACCACCTGCCCGGTATGGAAGAATTAAACAAAGCCGACGCCGTCCTCCGCGACCTCTCCGCCCGCAAGCAAATCTACGTCAAGGTATCGTCCGTACTCAAGATCAAGAACAACTCCAAGCTCACCAACGCCGTCTTCTACAAACCCGTGCTCGACGAAATGTGGCAACGCTTCGGTGAAGATCGCGTCGTCTTCGGCAGCGACTGGCCCAACAGCGACGGCTTCGGCACCTACGAGCAAGTCCTCACTGTAGTTAAAGACTACGTCTCTACCAAACCCCGAGGCGTCGCCGAAAAATACTTCTACAAGAACTCACTCGCTGCATACCGCTGGAAGCCCCGCACTGCCGCTCAAAAGAAGCTCCTCTAATGCGTTTACTACTCATCCTCATCACAGCGCAACTCCTAGCGCAAGACTACCGCACCTGGAACGATTACGGCGGCGGCCCAGACTCTTCGCAATACACCTCGCTTACCCAGATCAACAAGAGCAACGTGGCAAAGCTTCAGGTCGCCTGGACCTACAAGATCGGCGAAAACAAACGCTACAACTTCAACCCCGTCGTCGTCGACAACCTCATGTACGTCATGGGTGCCGGCAACTCTATCGTCGCCATTGAAGCCTCCTCCGGCAAACAGGTCTGGCAATGGACTCCCCCCGCCGGCACCACCGCCATCACCAACCGTGGCATCAACTACTGGGAAAGCAAAGACCGCAAAGACCGGCGTCTCCTGCTGGCCAGCAACCACATCCTGCGCGCGATCGACGCCCTCACCGGCAAGACCATTGAATCCTTTCATGTTGACCTCCGCGAAGGCCTCGACCGCGACCCCAAGCTCCTCACCGTCCTTCAATCCCTATCGCCCCGCCGCATCTTCGAAGACTTGATCATTCTCGGCCC
>JBKJUN010000613.1:0-3245 GCA_046590555.1 Bryobacter sp.
GCGTCCACGGCTCACACCTCCTCTGCGCCATTGGCCGCCGTCCCAACACAGACAGCCTTGGCCTCGAAAACACAACTATCCAAACCGATTCACGCGGCTACATAACCGTCGATGACCGTCTCGAAACAAGCTCTCCAGGCATCTGGGCTCTCGGCGATTGCAACGGCAGAGGTGCCTTCACCCACACCGCCTACAATGACTATGAAATCGCAGCCGCCAACCTTCTCAACCACGACAATCGTCTCGTAAGTGACCGCATCCCCGCCTACGCTCTCTTCATCGATCCACCCCTCGGTCGAGTCGGCATGACAGAAACCGAAGTGCGCAAAACCGGCAAGCCAGCCCTAATCGCCCAGCGCCCCATGTCCCGCATCGCCAGAGCGAGCGAAAAGGGCGAAACCGAAGGCTTCATCAAAGTCCTCGTAGACAAAGAAACAAATCATATCTTGGGAGCATCCATATTAGGGACGGGCGGCGATGAAGCGATCCATTCAATCCTTGACATCATGTATGTAAAACAGCCCTACACCGTCATCCAGCGTGCCATGCACATCCACCCCACAGTCTCAGAGCTGATCCCCACCATTCTTGGCGATCTGAAGGACCTGGAGTGAACCCGCTCCTCCTCCAATGGGCGCGCGCCCGCCACAACACCGATCAACTCTTCCAGTTGGTCAAGCCGGAGCACCTCTACGATCGGCCCATCGCAGAACGCCACCGAATCATCTTTTACCTCGGCCATCTGGATACCTTCGATTGGAACCTGCTCCGCCAGCCCCTCAACCTGCCGGCTTTCAATCCATCATTCGACAATCTCTTCGCCTTTGGCATCGATCCCATCGACGGCGGTCTCCCCACAGACCAACCTTCAGACTGGCCCACCCAGCACCAAATCGCCGCCTACACCCAACAGATCCGCAACCAACTCGACCAAGCCCTCATCAATACCGAAAGCCATCAACTCCTACTGAACGTAGCGATAGAGCACCGCTGGATGCACGCAGAAACGCTAGCCTACATGCTCCATCAATTGCCGCTCACAAATCGCAACAAGCTCGTCCAACTGCAGGCCCCAGCAAGCCAACCATTCCACCCGCAAACAATTCAAATCCCTGCCGGGCAAGCCAGGCTCGGCATCTCAGACGCAGCCACCTTCGGGTGGGACAACGAATTCCAAGCCCATCAAACAGAAGTCGAAGCCTTCTCCATAGATCGCTACAAAGTCACCAACGGACAATACCTGAAATTCGTCCAGCAAGGTGGCTACCAGAATCGCAACCTGTGGAGCCAGCCCGCATGGCAATGGCAACAACAAAATCAAATCACCCACCCAGCATTCTGGAAGCCGCACGAAGATCAATTCATCTACCGCGCCTTCTTCGAAGAAATCCCCATGCCCCTCGACTGGCCCGTCTACGTGAGTCATGCCGAAGCCACAGCCTATGCGAATTGGGCCGACCGCAGGCTCCCCTCAGAAGCCGAATGGCACCGCGCAGCCCAAGGCGCACCAATCGAACCAGGCTACCTCGACATGCAGCGTTGGGACCCCACACCCGTCAACGCATTTCCCTCATCCCGCAGTCACTGGGGCGTTGAAGGACTCATCGCCAACGGCTGGGAATGGACCTCAACCAAATTCGCCCCTCTACCCGGCTTCGTCCCCTTCTCCTTCTACCACGGATACTCAGCCGCCTTCTTCGACGGCAACCACCACGTCCTAAAAGGAGGCTCTCCGCGGACTGAAAAATGCATGCTGCGGCCTTCCTTCCGCAACTGGTTCCAACCCCATTACCAATTCGCCTACTCAGCATTCCGCTGTGCGGGCAGCGAATAGAAAAAGCAAACCTTTCAACATGACGCACGCCGTTGCCGCTCCTCCAATCACCAAATTTGCCGCCGATGTTCGCGCAGGCCTAAGCCTCACGGGACAAAAGCAACTCTCCTCCAAGTTTCTCTACGACGCTTTAGGCTCGAAGTTATTTGAAGCCATTTGCGAGCTCCACGAATACGGCCTCACCAAAGCCGATGAACGCCTCCTTCAAAAACATTCGACAAGTATCGCTGCACAAATCCCCGGCGACCTCCTCGTCTGCGAACTCGGCAGTGGCAGCGGACGCAAAACCCGTTCCATTCTCGATGCCCTGACCCCGCGAGGTCAAATCACTTACCTCCCAATCGATATCTCCCCAGCCGCACTGGCCGACTGCCGCCGCGAACTATCGGACATCGAATCTGTATCTATCATCGGCCTCGCCCGCGAATATATCGAAGGCCTTCATGAAGTAACGGCCATGCGAACCAAAGGCCAGCGCATCCTTGTCCTCTTCCTCGGCAGCACCATCGGCAACTTCAGCCATCCGGCAGACTCACTTTTCTTGCGTGAAGTCCGTCAAATCCTGCAACCCGGCGACTTCTTCCTGCTAGGCACAGACCTCGAAAAGCCAATCGACAAATTGCTCATAGCCTACGACGACCCTCTCGGAGTAACGGCCGCCTTCAACTTAAACTTACTCGCGAGAATCAATCGCGATCTGGACGCCAACTTCAACCTCGAGCGCTTCAAACACGAGGCTCGTTTCAATAGCAAAACTCGAAGCATAGAGATGCATCTCCTCTCGCTAGAGAAACAAACAGTAAGCATCCCTGCAGCGGATCTAACAGTAACCTTTGAAGCCAACGAATCTATCTGGACAGAAGCCAGCCACAAGTATTCCCTAAGCGAAGTGCAAAACATTGCATCAGCATCAGGCTTTGATTTAGAAGCCCAATGGATAGACCCCATCTGGCCATTCGCAGAAACCCTGCTCTCTGCAAGCGGGATAGAATAAGCTTGGGCTGCAACGATCTTACTCTCGGCCAGCTCATTTTCCCACTGCTGAGTTCCCTTGCTCGCCTAAGCCCACTATCTTCCTTAAGGATCTTGGCTTACTGCGATACCCCTCGCTATCGTCACTGCCCACAAGATCTGACTTAACGGTTTCTCCAGATTCTGGCCGCATCCTTCCCATATCTTCAGCAGATCTAGATTGCGAACATTTGTACCTCAACTGCTAAACTGACCAATCAAATGCGCACTCCCGCTTTCAAAGCCCACATCGCCTGCGTCGCCATCGGCGTAGATGGCCTCTGGAAAACCATCAACGGCCGACCCATCTCCCAGCAAGCCGCCACCGCAAAAGACAATGGCATCGTCATCGAGCGATTAAAGCGGAAGCGTTAGCGTGGAAATAACCACTATTGGACAG
>JBKJUN010000727.1:0-4089 GCA_046590555.1 Bryobacter sp.
GAACTGGAGATCAGCGTCGCTGGGGTTGGCCCCGAGTTGGACGGCGACCTTGATTCCGGGGGACCAGGGTGGCTTTGTTGCAGCAGGGGCAGTGGAGGCGGCGGCGAGGCCGCCCGCTACCGAGAGGCCAAAGTTTCTTCGATTCATATTGTTCCTAGAAAACCAAGCGTAAACCGAATTGTATGTTACGCGGGTTGCCGCCGGCGACGATTTGGCCAAACTGGGCGCTGGCGACATCGGTGGTGGCTCCGCGGGCGTCCAGAGCGGGGGTGTTGGAGATATTGAAGAACTCGGCACGATATTGGAGATTGAAACGCTCTTTAATGCGTGTGTTCTTGATGAGTGAGAAGTCGAAATTGACGCGACCGGGGCCACGGAGGCGGGGCTGAGAGACGCTGTCGGTGCCGAAGGTAAAGGGGACGGTGCGCTGAAAGGCGGTGGTGTCGAACCAGTTATTGTTGGTCTGCTGGCCGTCGGGTAGGACGGGATCCTTGACGCGGTTGGCGCGGCCGTTGGTGGACGAGAAGTTGAAGAGGTTGGTGGTGTCTGGCGAGGTGATCAGCACAGGACGCCCTTTTTGAATGACGGTGATGGAGGCGAACTGCCAGCCACCTAAGCCATAGCTGACGATGGGGTTTGTGCTGTTGAGAAACTTGCGGCCTTTGCCGAAAGGCAGATCGTAGACGTAGCTGAAGACGAGGCGCTGGGGGATGTCGTTGGCTTCGATACCGCGATTGTCTCTGGCGTTGTAGAGACTGTTGGAAGGACCGACAACCCAGGTGTTGGATTGCATGGTGTTGGCGATGGTCTTGGATGCGGTGTAGGAAGCGCTGAGGGTCATGCCGTGGGAGTACTGCTTCTCGAGGCGCATGTACCAGCTTTGGTAGCTCATGTCGCCGTAAGGATCGCGTTGGATGAGGAGGTCGAGGAACTGCGGATAAGGACGCAGGGCTTGGCGGGCCTGGATGGTTGCACCACTGAGGGAGCCGGTCTTGATCTTGCCGAAGAAGGGATTGGGGACAGGCTGCAGGAGTTGGCTGCCCAAGGCGAGTTGCGATGGGTGGCTCTGATTGCGTTGCCGGTTCCAGTAGAGGTGGGTAGTTTTGGCTCCCACGTAGGCGACCTCAAACATGGTGTTAGAGCTGAGCATGTGCTGGATAGAGAAGGTCCAATTGGCAACGTAGGCGTTCGGACGATTGCGAATATCACCGCGTACGTTTTGGCCGGCGAAGTTGGTATTGCGATCAGGGACGATGATGCCGCCGGCAAATGGGTTAGACCAGGAACTGCCTACAGGAGGCGTGTTGGGGAGGGGGTTGGGTTGGCCAAGGAAGAGGGCGTTGGAGAGGAAACTGCCGTTGCCGAAATCGGTGGCAGCGGCATTGACTCCCACATAAGTGGCGTAGAAGATGGCGGCGCCAGAGCGGATGACGGTCTTTGAGTTGAGCTGATAGGCAAGGCCGACGCGGGGAGAGAAGTTTTTCTTGTTGGGATCGGCTGTGTAGCCGCCGGGCTCGATGAGTTTGAAGTTGCCTTTGAGGCCGGTGACAGGCTCGATGGCGTTGAAGTCGATGTAGCCGATCTGGCCAAACTTTTCAGCGTAGGGGGTTGTGTATTCCCAGCGCAGGCCGAGATTGAGAGTGAGCTTATTAGTGACGCGCCAGTCGTCTTGAAAGTAGAGGCCGTAGTAGCGCTGGTAGAGGAAGAGCGGACGAGTGATGGTGATGGCACCGGCCTGGGGAACGCCGAGGAGGAAGCTGGCGAAGCCGTGGCCCGAATTGAGGGCGGTGACGTTGGGGTCTGGGCCCTGGCTAAAGACGCGATCAAAAATATATTGGCCAGCAGACTGTTGGGAGTTGAAGGCGTTGAGTTTGATGAGCTGGGTTTCGTAGCCCATTTTCATCTTGTGGCGGGTCTTGATGAGCGTGCCGTGGAATTGGGCGTGCCAGGTATCTTGAGGGACGAGGTTGCGACCGGGGCCACCGAGTTGGTCGAACTCATTGGGGGCGGCACCGGTTACGGCGAGGCCGGCGCCCTGGGCGTAGGTTTGAATCGAGATTTGGGGGAATTGCTGGAAGAGAATGTTGTCGGTGACGCTGCGTGGGAAGCCGAGGGATGCGACGTCAAAGCCTTCGCTTAGAGGGCGCGAATCGAACTGGAGACGGGTGTAGCTGATGCGGCCTTCGGTGATGAAGTTGGGCGACCAGATGGAGGTGAAGGCGATGAGGGCGCTGTTGGCTGGATTGGAACTGAGAGAGCGCGGCGGGAAAGCGGGGTTGAGAGCGACCTGGGTAGTGTTTTTAAGTTCGCGACCACCGTAGCGACCGTAGAGACGGTGGCGGTCGCTGATCATGTGGTCGATGCGGCCAAACCAGGTGTCGGCGTTGCTGATTGCTTTGCCAACGCGGAAGTAATTATTGAGAAGGGCAGCGCCTTCACCTTGACGATTGGAATCGCCCCAGAAGGGAATAACTTTGGCGGAGATGGGATGAATCCGCTGGGCGGGGATGCGGTTGCCAGGGAAGGGATCACGAATGATTGCGCCGCTTGGGCCAATGCGGGTGGTGGTGTAGTCGTAGACAGCAACCTGATTGCCGAAACGATCAAAGGTTTGAGAGAAGTCGCCTTGTTTTTGGAGAGCGGTGGGGACGGAGAGCAGGGCCTGGTCTGGGCTGCCCTGGCGGGTGCCTTCGTAGATGGCATACCAGAAGGTGCGGTCGCGAATGATCTTGCCGCCGGCGCCTGCACCAAATTCGTTGCGCTGGAAAAGGCCCTTGGGAACGCGGTTGCGGTTGTTCTGCCAACTGTTGGCGTTGAGGTGATCGTTGCGAAGGAATTCGAAAAGGACGCCGTGGAGTTTATTGGTGCCGGACTTGGTGGAGATGTTGACGATGCCGCCGGCGGCTCGGCCGAATTCCGCCGAGTAAGTAGAGGTTTCGATTTTGAATTCGCCAACGGCCTCAATGGGGACTGTGTAGGCGTTACCGGATTCAGTGGAACCACGGGATTCGCCGCCGTCAATCAAGACGCCATTTTGTTGAGCGAGGCCACCGTTGATTTGCGAGGTAGTGGAGACACCGATGATGTCCTGGCCAGTGCCGCGCTGGCCGCTGGTGGGGAGGACGCCAGGAGCGGTGGAGGCGAGGGCGAGGGGGTTGCGACCGAGGAGTGGGAGTTCGACTACGCGGCGCTGTTCGACGACCTTGCCGAGGCCGGAGGTTTGGGCTTCGAGTTGGACAGACGATGCACTGACTTCGAGGGCCTGGGTGACGGTGCCGACTTCGAGTGTGATGGCGACAGTGGCGGTGAGGCCTACGGTGAGGCGGAGGTTCAAAACGCGGGAGGGACGGAAGCCGGCTTTTTCAGCGTTGATGTCGTATGCGCCCGGGGAGAGTGCGGGGATGTAGAAGAGGCCGGCGGAGTTGGTAGTAGTGCGGGAGGTAACATTGGTTTCGAGATTGCGGATGGAGATGGCCACGGCAGGGACGATAGCGCCGGAGGCGTCGGAGACGGTTCCGCTGACGGTGGCGCGTTCGCCTTGGGCGAAGGCGTGGATGGGGAGAAGGCACAGCAGCAGGGAGTAAGTGAGTGTTCGCATTTGTAACCTGGATGGAAGTTATATCACGTGGATGAAATCAGCGCAAGGGTTGAATGCAATTTTTGGTCTAATAGGCCGAAGGTGAAAATGGCGTGGCCGTTAGGGGCGGAGATGTACTGGTGGCCGTCGATGGACCAGGTGATGGGAGTGGCGGCGGTCTGGCCGCCGAGGTAGCGACGCCAGAGGAGTTTTCCATTGGCGTCGTCGAGGGCGAAAAAGTAACCTTCGCGGCTGCCAGAGAAGAGGAGATTGAGTTCGGTGGTGAGGAGGCAGAGCTACTGGATCGGGAACCCGAGCCTCGTTAGAAAGTTTTTTAGCGAGGGGTCAAATTGAGATGCGTGAATTACATGCTTCCAAGAGATTTGTTCGCCAAGAATTCTCGCTGCCACCCCTTTTTTGTAGCCGGGAAAGAGCTTCAGCAACTCTCGTAGAGCAGCGTCAGAATCCGGTGGTCGCTTGTTCACGAAATGACGCAACAGCATCGCCTCAAA
>JBKJUN010000893.1:0-2056 GCA_046590555.1 Bryobacter sp.
AGAATATACTTTGGCCCAGGTTTTCGCAGGCACCCGCGCCGGCAGCAGCTTCGAATCCCGCACTGCAGCCTTGGCCGCAGACCTCGCCGATGGCCTCTCCCCAGATGCTGTACGTGCCTTCCGAGCCAATATCCTCAAGCTCCGCGAGAAGCCAAATCTCGACGCCGAACTCTACAAGCGCATGGACGCCGGCTACGCGCGAGTACTCCCTGGATACGGCGAAAAACAAGCCCCGTCCACCGACGCTACCATCTACGTCATCGGCCCAGAGAAACAACTAGCTGCCTGGCAAACCTACCTCGGAGAACCCCTCTACCGCCTCTACCCCCGCGATTACTGGATAATCACGGAATGACCCGTCGCTTCGCCCTCACTGCAATGGCTGCCAAGGCCCAAGCTATCCTCGAGAAGAAGCCGCCGAAGGCAGACCACCGAATCCCCTACGGCAGCGACCCACTGCAATTCGGCGACCTGCGATTGCCCACAGGCAAGGGCCCGCACCCACTGGTCATCAACATTCACGGGGGCTTCTGGCGCGCAGCCTATGATCTCGAACACAACGGCCATCTCTGTGAAGCCCTGCGACAAAAAGGAGTCGCCACATGGTCGATCGAATACCGCCGCATCGGCAATCCTGGCGGCGCATGGCCAAGTACCTTCGATGACGTCAAGGCGGCAGCGCTGCACGTGAAGGCTCTGGCCAAACAATACCCCATCAACCTAAAGCGCACCATCGCCATGGGCCATTCCGCCGGCGGCCAGCTCGCCCTCTATCTCGGCGTAGAACTCCCCCTGATAAAAGGCGTCATCTCTTTAGCCGGCGTCGCCGATCTAAGGCGCGCCCAAGACCTAAAGCTCAGCAAAGGAGTAGTCAAAGATTTTCTTGGCGGTACGCCCGATCAAGTCCCAGACCGCTACAAACGAGCTTCCCCGATCGAACGCCTCCCGCTTATGAAGCCAACAGTTCTAATTCAAGGCGAGAAGGACAATATCGTCCCGCCCGAGATCGCCAAACGCTACACCGAAGCCGCCCTCAAAGTCGGCGACAAGGTAAAACTCGACCTGCTACCTTGTGGACACTTCGAGCTGATCGACCCTTCCTCACCTCAGTGGGCGACGGTAGAACGCAGAGTGCTCGAGATGCTGCAAATCTCCTGAATGCTCTGCTCCAGCTCCTCATCGCTCGTATAGAAATGCGGCGCAATACGAATCCCGGCCCCCGGCCGATAGTCCACCAGTATGTCGCGGCGTAACAATTCGGCTGTCACTTCCTTGCCATTGGGCACATCAAAAATCACTACGCCACCACGCTCATTCGCATCGACAATTCCGTTAAACGGCAAGCCAGCTTCAGCAGCCAATTCAATCAGCCGCTTTGTCTGCCGCTGGCTCTTGGCGCGAATCACCGGCACCCCAATATCGCGAACAATCTCATAGCCAGACATCGCCGCATAGAGTGCCGGAATCGCCGGCGTCCCATTGAGCAACCGCGTCGCATCATCGGCAAATTCAATCGGCCCAGGTGTAAACGCAAATGGTTCCTTATGCGCCATCCACCCGGTAGCCGCAGGCTCGAGCGTCTTTAAGAGATCCGGCCGCACATATAGATAAGCCGCCCCAGGCCCACCGCAAAGCCACTTCACACTCCCGCCAGTAGCAAAGTCAACACCCAGTTCGCGAACACTAAACGGCACCGTCCCGCAGCTCTGATAAGTATCGATCATCACCAGTGCCCCAACCCGGTGAGCCTTCTCAATAATCGCTGCAACGTTCTGCAAATAAGAACTACGAAACGTCACATGCGACACCGTCACCAGCAGCGTCTCTTCATCAATCGCCGCCAGCAATTTCTCCAGCGGCACACTGCGCCCATCATCGGAATCTACCTCCACTACGCGCGCTCCATACCGAGGCCAATGATGAAAGATGTAGTGGTTAGAAGGAAAGTTCAAACTCTCGGTCACCAACTTGTTCCGCTTCCCACTCCAGTCGAGCGCACTCAGAATCACCTGCTGGCAGATGGAAACATTCTGGTGCATCACCACACTACGCTTGG
>JBKJUN010000952.1:0-5923 GCA_046590555.1 Bryobacter sp.
TTATAACGAAGCAGGACAATATCGGTACCAACTTCGGCGCGGATCGCGTTCACTTTGCCCTGTTCCCTCTGCAGTCGCTCCAGATTTGCCCCTACCGTATTACCATCCTTACCCTGATTTTGATATCCGGTGATCCTGAAATCCTTGCCGAGAAGATCACGGAAGCCAGTTGATTGTTCTCGTACAGCTAGCGTGTTGCCGCTAGGGAAGAAGTTGTTGGGTGGAAACTGAGTAGCATATTGATTCACTTCGGTCTGCGTAAGGTCCCGCAAATTCGCTGCGCTGGTCCCTGTCTTACCGCCAATCAGAACGTTGTTGGTGAAGGTGTAGTTGGGGACCACGGTTGCTGCCGTGCGAACAAAATAGCTGTCGAGTCGCTCCTTGAGTGTTCCGTTTCCATTTACTCTCGGCAGTCGAGGCTGTTGCGGTGTCACCGACCCGTCATCGACCCCAATCAAACCCCCGCCTTCACCAAAGCTGAGGTAAGCGATGTTGTTTTCAAACGCCAGACCTTCACCCAGAGCTCCGTCGCCTCCGATGAGCATCAGGTAAGGACCACGTCCAAGAGCCAGCCCCATGGTGTTATTCCGGATTGCAATATCCTGACAGCCAGGAAATATCTCAAAGTAGCCCGAGGAAAATGAAGGGCCCGCAGTGTCGTATACATAACGGTTCAAGTTGTACATCAGATTGTTCTGAAAGAGTACACGCTGGGTCACGTCACCGTCTGGCGGCGGCGTCGAGGAACCCATGCAGCTAAATCCAACTGCTCCATTTCGAATTGTGTTCGATTCTACGCGGTAGTCAAACACACCAGCTGATGGAGCATCGTTAACGTAAGCGGGTCGACCTGAAAGGAAGATCGAGGGCCCCGAGTTCTGAAAACTCCAGTTGCCATCAAATTGATTGCCTTCGAGGATCCATCGCCGCCCCTTCTTGGTTTCCCAATGCTGACGCACCTGATAGCGGTAGCCGTTTGTGGTCGGGGAATTATAGCGGTGATCTTGATTCCAGAACATCAGGTTTTTACGAAATAGACCGTCGTTGTTCGCCGTGGTGGCCGAAAACCCACCGTCCACATAAAAGCCCAATCCATAGGCCTCTATGTGGTTATTCTCAAACAGATAGGGGCCTGTACCGCTATCATCTAGCTGGACCCCAAAGCTCATTAAACCGTAAGAGGACGATTCATATTCATGGGTCCGCACAAAATCGACAGTTGCCGTATTGCCTGGGCCAAAGCGTCCGCCTGCCCAGATAATCCGGTTGCTCCCTTGAAGGATCCCGGCCACCTGTTCGACGGTGCACCCCGTGCAAGTTACGTCAAGGATACCGCCTGTCTGCGTGTATTGCACCGTTAGATTATTGGTGCCTTCGCCGAGCATTGCTACCCAGTTTCCACTCACCCCGGTTGGCGCTGAAACGGTCAGCGAAGCCGGTGTGGACATACCAAAAGCAGCATCGCGTATGTTTCGCTTCAAGGTTTGCGCCGGAAACGTCACTGTCGCCCCGCTGGAAGTTGGTGTCAACGTAGTCCACTGGGCCAAGCGCCAGTAATCAATCCGGTCGATATAACTACTCAGCAGTGCCTGATAGGCTCCACCTAGCGTTAGCGCATTTCCCACCCGGCATGGCGCTCCCAACCCATGAAGATAAATCCGGTCGAGCACCATGTACTGATCAAGAGTCGGCTCATATAGAGCTTTGAATTTGATCAGCTCTCCAAACCCCCGTGGATCCAGCGACTGCGCAGGGCAACTGTCCGCTGTGTGGCTGACTTCTATGTTCTCGATCCAAATATGGTGTGGTGTGGTGCCACTGGTATCGAAGACCTGACCATTTTGTCCTAAGATCGTCGCGGGAGTGACTGCCACAAACTTGGCCAACCGCACCGCATAGGCCGGGGTAATCCGTGTCCCAAAGGGTGGAAAATCCGATTCCGATTCCGATTTTGTCCGGATCACGATCCACCGATGCGCGAGTGAGTGTATATCACCATTGGCCATCGGATCTAGCGCCTTGGTCGGTAGAATGATGCCAGTCTGGAAATTCCCTCCGTCGCCTTTGATTCGACATATAGCCCCTTGGGGAAATTCAAGCACTGTGCCATAACTAATCTTGTTCAATGCCGTCTGTATGGAATCGTTCAGACTCACTCCGCCTACCCCTGCCGCGGCTACACACGCCCCGTCGGGGTCCTGCCGGAACGGGATCACCGTATAACCGCTTGTTTCCGGATGCTTCGGTTCATATTTCTTTTCTGGTGCCCTGGGGAGTTCGGGATGTACCAACGGTTCTGCCGGTGTGGTCACAATCAACTCGGTTGCTCCACAGGTCGCGTTATTGCATAGATCTACAGTACTTCCTGCGGTCGGTCGAGCGGTGGCACGTAAAAAATACGTCGTACCCGGTGCAAGCCCTCCGATGGCCAGCGATACCGCATTTGAGTATGCCGGCGCTGTGCGTGTATATGCAGGAGTCTGGTATGGGTAGACGCTCGTTGCCGTCCCATAAAGCACTTGCACTACAAAATTATTTGCCGGGGAAACATCATAGGTGATGCGTACGGAGCTATGAGTCACGTTCAAAGCTCTGATGTTGCTGATTTGCGGTGGCGCAGCAAAGATATTTACAATGCTCAACAGAGCAATGATCACTACGGTTGAAAATCTCAGAATCATAAAATTGTCCTGCCTTCTTAGTTCTATTAATCATAGCGGAGCTGGGATTCTCATTTGAAGTTGAGAATCCATCAGCCCGCTCTTGTTCTCTTCTACTGCGACCGAAGTACTGTGGCTGAAAACTCGTCTGTATAAGCTGCAACGTCGGTTGACGTAAAGTTGCACAATCTCACAGTGATGGTATTTGCCGCTGAGACCCTCATCACACCTATCAGTCCTCCAGGGAGTAGTTCGGGCCACCCAGGACTCAAAGAATCTTTCGTCGCGATACCGGGGAGTGTAAACGGTTGCTCTTGACAGCTCGCCGCCAAGATTGGACTAAACCCCAGTTGCGCCAAGCCACGCACAAATACCGGGATTGTCGCCGGACTGAGTCCGATCTGCCGGTTGGCTCCATTACTGATCACCGTCACTCCGCTTCCTGCATCAATGTTGGCAACACCTCCGCTGGAGGTGCCACCGCTGCCATTGACCACGCAACTGCCTGTCCGTGCCGTGGCAAACGTGATTTCTACATCAAATGTGGTTCCATTGACTGTTACCGATGTTGGTGCCAGCAACACCGCCGGACTCTGATCACTGTAGCAGCTCACGAAAAGGTTTTTTGTGCCCTGTCCATGCTCTAATCCAGTAATCATTACGGATGTTTGCGATGAAAACGATTTACTGTAGTTGGGAATCCCTGTAGTAGAAGCTTCCCACAAACCAGTTCCTCCGTTCCAGCGCAAAAAATTTCCATGCCCTGGTGCCGCGGCGGTGATAGCTCGGCCTCGCAGTCCAGTTACATTCAACGAATCAAGTGGTCCGCCGACATCTCCTGCCAGAGCTGTCCAATTGGCCTGTGTGCCGTTCGTTGAAAGCCCTTTCCCTGCCTGATTGGCTTGTGAAGGCAGAGAAACACCTCCTGAACCGGCAAAAATTAACCAATTGTTTTGCGCCGTGCAAAGGTACAAGTTCTGGCCTGGCTGGGCGTCTACCTTGAAAAACGCCTGGCCCGCCACACAAGTCTGGGGTAGCAGCGTCCCGAGCTGGAAAGGGACCGTTGCATTCTGTTCGGAAAAATCTGCCTGTCGCGATTGCCGCGAAAGCGAAACGCGGGTTTGCCCCACCAAGCTCGCGGCAGCTAAAGACAAGAAAATAACAAATCGATATAGTTGTTTTTCCATAAATACCTCCACTGTAAGTATACATAAATAATAACAAGATCGAACATTATATGTATTTGTTGCAACATTTTTTAGTTGATTATTCTTAATTTAAGAATATTATCATTCTATTAATCTGTCAAATGTTTGTGTAGGACTTGAAAATATCCGGGCCAGAGGCTAACGAATTAGTTGGAAATGCGACACAAGGTGTATTCCATCCGCTTGATTCTAATAGAGATAAGCCAGAGTCGGGTTAGATTCCCTTCTGCGGAATTTTCACTCTTCGGGGGAATTGAAGCGGACGGAATACCGGACGACACACGTGTGGCTCGGTCTCCCGTGGAGGGCAAAACCTTGGGCAAATTGTGAAACAACTGGTGAGCAACGCGGGCACTGGCCCGATTGAAGATGTCAGTTTGGGGGAGCGGGTTGGGGCCGATGGGGCGGGAAGAGGCAGGAAGGAAAGGGAAAATACATTTTGGATCTTCGTGAACGTGGAATTGGGGCGGCCAGCTGAGAATAAAGAAGAAGTCGAATCCAACCATGCCTAGCCCATTCGGGCCTGCCAAATTGACCGGGGGGCTTCATTCATTTCAACAATTCCTCCAGGGCCCAGGGTTTCACGTCCATCGCTTCTCCTTTTTCATTGTCGGAGAACTGCGTTTACATAACCTTTTTACAGCCTCAAACGTGACCCACGGACCAGAATTGTCCGTCGGCGCAATACCCACTTCCAGAACTTTCTCGCTTCTGCCTCGGAATAACATCAAATTTGTAATTTACTTGATAAACGAATATTTTTTTCGATTAAGAAAACAGAAGCGCCCAAAGGGTATTCTCTAGAAGTTGGAGGCAAAACGGAATGGCACGGAGCCTTGGCCTAGATCAAAGTGTTTTCCAAACTCCATGTGCCTTCAAAATTACACGCGTCTGACTGAAGATTATTCTTTATCCTCATTGGTCCTGTTTTTTCTCAAGCGCTAGCCAACTTGTCCGATCACTTCCCCTTAAAAAGGGCTTCCAATCTTTTCTGATTTCGCTCGCTGTGTGCCAGTCGGGCAAATCCATCAGATTCCCCTGTGCGTGCGTCAAATTCCAGTCCCGCAAAAAAATCTGGAATGTCTTTCCAGTGGATAGCCGGATTGTCGGCCTCCACCCAAAGCAATGGAGCTGGTGGTTTGGCATCCAGCATCCCGAGTTGAATCCAAACCTGATGTTCGTGCCACGCAGAAAGCACCATTCCCGCAAAATCCTCGCGCCATTCTGTCGCGCGGCTTGAAGCGATTTCTATCACTTGATAGCTCCGAGGGGCCGGGCCCCGATTTACCTCCAAAAATGGATGCTGCTCGATTAGATTCACGAGTGGATCGCGAAGCGTCGTCGTGACAAGCACATCACCACCCTGAGCGTACTTTCGGAAATCGAGCAGTTGCCGCTGTGCAGGATGTTCTTCGTTCCAGCTAAAGGCGGGAGGGACGTTTGAAATGGGAATTGTGAGAAGCAATAATGCCAAAGCAGCTTGGAAAAGCTTGGATGGATGCTGACTAGCCGCCACGATCATAAGACTTAAGAAAGGCAATAGGGGCAGAAATCGTTCCGCCGAACTCGGCTCAAATAGAACGATGGCGAAAAATAACATTGGGACCGCCGCAAGACCGAAAGAAAGAACCAAGTGCCGGAATCGTTTTTGGCTCCAGGCCCCAGCCAAGGCCACCAGACCTAAACAATAGAAGCAAGCCATCCGCAGCGCCGTCGGCACTAGGTCTACCCATTGCACAGGATAGAATGGATCTTGGAATGCAAATCGCTTCAGTAAAACTCCATCCTGCCCCAAATCATACAATAGTCTCACTACACCGCTGATCGCCCGCATCCATTGCCGATTCTGATCCCAGGTGTGTTTTGAGGAGCCGAACCAAGCCAAGAAGCTCCCCGCTTCGTTTACCCCAGCTTTCCATGCACCAAACGAATAAATTACCACTAGCAAAACAGAAAACGTAATTCCGCCGGCCAATACTGGCCACACCAAAAGCTTACGCCGCTCAACACTGCGAAACAAGAGAGTTGCTGGAGCAACCAGAACGAAAGGAAACC
>JBKJUN010001013.1:0-5092 GCA_046590555.1 Bryobacter sp.
GGCGAAGCCGGGGGATTGGCTTTATGTGACAGGGCCGCTGGGGGTTTGGAAGAAGAGGCCAAAGCCGAGGCTGGACCTTGTGGAGATTGTGCGGCGGGAGGCTCATGCGGCGATGGATATCACTGACGGGTTGTCGATGGATCTGGATCGTTTGCTCGTTGCCTCTGGGGTGACTTGCGAAATTACGGCTGCGCCTCCAGTCTGCCGTGGGGCGACGCTTGAAGATGCGTGGCACCGGGGTGAGGATTATGAGCTGTTGATTGCGAGCCCGAAGCGGCTGGGTAAGCCGTTTCACGAGATTGGTTTGGTGTGTGCGGGGAGGCCTGGATCGCCTGTGCCGCCCAAGGGCTGGGATCACTTCGGGTAAGCTAGGCGTGATGAACGTCGAGAAGATTGCCTACGGCGGCTGGCCGAATTGCTACCGGATTGCCAACGGTGAAGTAGAACTGATTTTGACCTCGGATGTGGGGCCTCGTGTCATCCGCTATGGGTTTGTGGGTGGGCAGAATCTGTTTAAGGAATTTGACGAGCAGCTGGGGAAGTCGGGTGAGAAGACCTGGCAGATTCGCGGCGGGCACCGGTTGTGGATTGGGCCTGAGGATCTCAAGTATACCTATGGGTTGGACAATGGGCCGGTGACGGTGGAGGTATTGGGCGATATGGTGCGGGCGACGCAGCCTACCGAGCCTGAGACCGGATTACAAAAGGTGATGGATATCCATTTGGCGGCGAGTGGGTCGGAGGTGCGCATGATGCACCGGGTGACGAACCGGAATGTGTTGCCAGTAGAGTTTGCGCCGTGGGCACCTTCGGTGATGGCTCCGGGTGGGATCGGGATTACGGGGTTTCCGCCGCGTGGTACGCATCCGGAGATGCTTGCACCGACCAATCCGCTGGTGATGTGGGGTTATACGGATTTGAGTGATCCGCGCTGGATTTTTATGAAGAAGTACCTGGGGCTGCGGCAGGATCCGAAGGCTGTTTCGCCGCAGAAGGTAGGACTTTTCAATCCGCATACCTTTGGCGCGTATCTATTAAGAGACGAGCTGTTTCTGAAGCAGTACCATGCGGAGCTGGACAAGGTGTATCCGGAGTATTTTTGTAGTTTCCAGACTTTCACAAATGCGGATTTTCTGGAATTGGAGACTTTTGGGCCAATCGTGAAACTGTTGCCAGATCAGGACGTCGAACTAGTTGAGAATTGGAGTTTGCATAAAGACGTGCATATTGAGCATTGGCGCGATGAAGAGGTCGACGCAATGCTGCTGCCGCTCTTAAAATAAATCTAATGAAGCATCTACTTGTTGCCGTTTTGTTTTGCTCGACGATTGCCTTTGGGCAGTACAAGCTGGAGAAGGCTGGGGCCGCGCCTGCGGGGTCGGATCTTGTTGCGAAAGAGGGCGCAAAGGTTGTCGACGGCGCAGGTAAGGTGATCTGTGAAATTTGGCTGCGCAGTCCGATCCCGACTGGCGCGAAGTCAGATCAGCAGGCGGTGACTCTGCCTGAGGTGGAGCATGGCACTTTCATGGGGATTATACAGTTCTCGATGAAGTATTCCGATCGTCGGGGGCAGACGGTGATGCCAGGCGTTTATACGATGCGGTATAGCTACTTTCCGCAGAATGGCGATCATCAGGGTGCTGCGCCGCAACGGGACTTCTTGCTGTTGACGCCGATCGCAATGGATAAGGATTTGGCAGCAAAGCCTAGCTTTGCGGATCTGATGGAGATGAGCCGCAAAGCTAGCGGAACTCCGCATCCTTCGGTGTTTAGTTTCTGGAAGGAAGAAGAGAGCTTTGAGCCGGGGTTGAAGTTGTTGGGTGAGCATGACTGGGTGCTCTATACGAATATGGGTGGGATCAAGCTGGGGATTATTTTGGTTGGTAAGGCTGAGGGGTAGAGCTTGGATTGTCTATATGCTTAGATTGGCCCCGGAAGAGATTGCAGGCGCATACCAGATAGATATCGAACTGGTTGCGGCCTCAAAGCAGTTTACGGAGAGTCAGCGGCTTGCGCATTCTATTCGATAAGAACGTTCCTTACCCGTTGCGCAAATACCTCGATGGTCACCAAGTTCAACTGCAGCAGAAGAAGGTTGGGGGCGGCTTGTAAATGGCGATTTGCTCAAGCAAGCTGAAGGGAATGGGTTTGAGGTCATGGTCAGTGCAGACCAAAGTCTTGAATATCAGCAAAACCTTAGCGGCCGCAAGTTAGCCCTGATCGTCGTGAGCACAAACCATATCAGGGTTATGGAAGATCAAGTGGAGCGGTCGCTAGCGGCCGTCGAAGTTGCAGAAGAAGGCAGCTATCAATTCGTGGAGTTTGAACTGCCCCCGAAAACATTTTAGAAACCATTTGCGCCAAGAATGCGATGGCGTCAACTTGTCAAGGAGCACCAGACAAGCGCAAGTTGTTGTATTATTTGAGCTTGCGTCCTAATGTTTTCAAATCATTGGTGCTTTTGTGCACCCTGTTCAGCTTTGAGCTGAATGGTGCTGTCGCAAAAAAGCCCTTAAAGAAGAAAACTGTAGCTCGTAAGGTGGTTCGGAAGCCGGTTGCGCGAAAGAAAGTCCCGGTGAAATCGAAGAGGCGGGTGGTTGTAGCGGCACCCAAAGGGCCGCTGAAGTTTGTTACCGAGCCGGTGAATTCTGATTTGAAGGCTTGTACTTCGCAGCCTACCGGCCTTTGTCTGGATTGTGCGGAACAGGCACTCTCGACTGCATTTGCGTTCACGGGGTTGCGGTATCGCAGGGGTGGGTCTGACCCGAATGTAGGCTTTGATTGCAGCGGGTTTGTGCAGCATGTGTTTGCGAATTCGTGCAGTCTGCCGCTGCCGCGGTCAGCTCGGGAGCAGTTTGAGATGGGGCAGGAAGTGGCTCGTGACGAGCTGCAGCGCGGGGATCTGGTGTTCTTTGGCAGTCGGCAGGGGTGGCATGTTGGGATCTATACCGGCGATGACAAATTCATTCATTCACCTAATCGCAAGGATTCGATCCGGGTGTCAACACTCGATACGCCTTACTGGAAGCGGTCTTACAAGGGCGCTCGCCGACTGTCGACAGAAATGTTGCCTCCAGCCGCTACGGAAAATTTGGGCATTGGCATTAACGACGCTCAGCCTGAAGAGTAGTGAGGCGTCACTTTACTCAATGAAGTTAATCGATACACTCGGCCCATGGCCTGCCAGGCCGCACTGCATTTATATGCACGTATGACGAGCGCAAAGAAACCTGCATTCACCAAGATCACCGTCGGCGAGTAGAGTGCAGCACCGAAGGTCTTCTGTTAAATGGTGAGAAGCAATCTTCCGATCGCCGGATTGTCATGGCTGGGACGCGTCGATAGCTCAGGGCAGACCTCCCCAGAACTTGGTTCTTGAAAACACTAATGCAAAAAGCCGTGAGGCGTAGGGCTTCGCTATGATTTAAAGGTTGATGAAAATTGTAGTGTTTTTTTTGGCTTGCGCTCTGTTTGCGCAGGAGAGCCCGACGAAGACGGGCCAGACAGTGATTGTGACAGGAGCATATGAGGCGATTCCGCTGGAGGAATCAGAGCGGGCGGTGCGGGCAATTGCGGCGCGACCGCTGATTCCACTGAGTGCTTCTGTCGTGGACTTTTTGCATCTGGACCCTTCTCTTGATTTGCGGGGGCGAGCGCCCAATGGAGTGCAGAGCGGCTTGTCGATTCGCGGCGGGAGTTTCGGGCAGACCTTGGTTCTGTGGAATGGCTTCCGGCTGAATAGCGTTCAGACCTCGAACCTGAGTATGGATTTGCCAATTCCGCTGGAGGCGATCTCGCAGGTTGAGGTGCTGAAGGGGTCGGGGTCGACGCTCTATGGGTCTGATGCAACAGCGGGTGTGTTGAATGTGATCACCACTGTTCCCGAAACCACTGAGGTGAAGCTAAGAGCGGGGCTCGGGAATTTTGGGCAGCAGCAGCAACATGCTTCTGTGGCATTTAGGGGTAGAGGGTTGGCGCAGCAGTTTACCTTTGCCCGGGACTTCTCTACCGGCTTTGCGCCGAATCGCGATTACCGGAATATGTCTGTAGCTTCGCAGACGAGTTATCGCCGGACTTCGATTTTGTTGGGGCTCAATGACAAGCCGTTTGGGGCGGAGCAGTTCTATGGGAATTTCAATTCCTGGGAACGGACCAAGAGTTGGTTCGCCGGGATTCGACAGGGGATTGGCGAGCGGACGGAGGCGAGTTTTGCGTACCGGCGGCATACGGATTTGTTTGTGCTCTACCGGGACCGGCCGCAGGTTTACACCAATCGTCATATCGTTGAGACCTATCAGGGGGCAGTGCGGAGGAATGATCCGTTTTTGGCTGGGGGGCGCTTGCATTATGGGGCTGAAGTGATCGGGGACCGGATCGATTCGAACAATCTGGGGCAGCATTCGCGGGCCCGAAGTGCGCTGTATGCGGCTTATGATGTGCGGGCGCTGAAGCGGTTTTCGCTGACACTCGGGCTGCGGGATGAGATTTACCGGAACTTCGCGCACCAATGGAATCCATCTGTAGGTGCTGGGTATTGGGTTTCGTCGCGAGCGAAGCTGCGGGCTTCGGTGAGCCGGGCTTTTCGCCTGCCAACCTATACGGATCTTTACTACCGGGACCCGGCCAATGTGGGGAATCCGCTATTGCGGCCGGAGAGGGCCTGGTCTTTTGAGGGCGGTCTTGATGCGGGCCCGGTCGGGGTGACGCTATTTCAGCGTCGCGAAAAGGACGGGATTGATTTTGTGCGGACGTCGCCTACGGCGATCTGGCGAGCGACGAATTTTCAGGCTTTGAATTTTACCGGTGTGGAAGCGCATTGGCGGCGTACGATTGCGCGGGTGCACCGGGTGGAGTTGGCTTATACGGGCCTAAATGGGGCGCAGAGTGTGTTGAACGGGTTGCAGTCGAAGTATGTGTTCAACTACCCTCGGCATTCGGGTGTGGCGAGCTGGCAGGCGGCGTTTGGGGATGGGTGGATTGCTCGTAGCAGACTGGGAGCTTTGGAGCGGTTTGGACGCTCGCCTTATGCGGTCTGGGACGTGTATGCGAGCTGGCAGAAGCACCGGGTGCGGCCGTATTTGCAGTTGGCTAA